>SSFI01000021.1 GCA_008015325.1 Rheinheimera sp. | reverse complement strand
GTGGATCAGTTTTGCCTGCAAATCAACAGGGTAGCGTTCACCGTTACCAAAAATCAGATTTCTTATGTATGACATTGCACACCTTTTTATCTACATTTTCATTATGTATATTTCCTAGGCGCTCTTTTGTCAACATTGTTTTTTCGTTGAAAACAAAAAGGGCTTGTAAAACAAGCCCTTAAACTATTAAATCAACATTTGCTGATTATGTAGTCCTCAGAACGGAATATCGTCATCGAAATCGATTGGCGGTTCCATCGGGCCGCGTTGCTGACCAAAACCACCTTGTTGCGGCTGATTAAAACCTTGTTGTGGCTGGTTATAGGCCGGTTGTGCCGGGGCCTGATTATAGGCTGGCGCTGCCGCCGGAGCTGGCTGGTTAAAGCCTTGCTGTGCTGCCGGGGCCCGGTTGTAATTTTGCTGTGCAGCAGGCGCGGCTTGCGGTGCGCGGTTTTGTGGTGCCTGGTAGCCTTGTGCCGGCGCGGCCATGCCACCCATAGCGGCACCACCCATTGCAGCACCGGCGCCTGGTGCGCCACCCATTTGCGCGCCCTGGCCTTCGCCACGGCCGTCTAACATTTGCAGTTCGTTGGCGATGATTTCAGTGGTGTAACGCTCGACACCTTGCTGATCCTGCCATTTGCGCGTGCGCAGACGACCTTCGATATACACTTTGCTGCCTTTACGCAGGTATTCACCGGCGATTTCGGCCAGACGCTGATAGATCACCACACGGTGCCATTCGGTCTGTTCTTTTTTCTCATTGGTCTGTTTGTCAGTCCAGGATTCTGAAGTCGCAATGGTGATATTGGCCACAGCACCGCCGGTTGGCATGTAACGAACTTCAGGATCTGCACCTAAGTTACCGATCAAAATTACTTTATTAATTCCACGCGCCATGCGCATTCTCCTGATTAACTGTGACGACTCAGCAAAGCTTCAACCTGTTGTGGGTCAAAACCGGCGGAGCTGACTTTTAAATAACAGCGTTGTTCGTTGACGACAACTGTCGCTTCCAGCACGCCATCGAGGCTGCTGAGCTGGCGGACCAGCGTTTTGGCTACAGCGTCATCGACGCCGGAAACCTTATAAGACAAGCGTTGGGCCCGCTGCGGGACTTGCATGCGCGTGGCCAGAAAAAGCCATATTAAACCAATTCCGCCGGCAAGGGCAAACAGGCTGACGGCCCCAAACTGCCCGGAAATACTGCCACCCAAAACCCCACCTAAAAAGGCGCCAAAAAACTGCAGACTGGCATAAATGCCCATTGCGGTGCCTTTCTGGCCGGCCGGCGCAATGCGCGACACCAGCGCCGGCATACTGGCTTCTAAGTAGTTAAATCCGGTAAAAAATACTAGCAGCGCTATGGCTAATGGCCAGAGCCCGCCATTCATCATTAACAATAAACTTACAATCAGCAAGCCGATAGCGAATAAAAAATAGCCTTTTTCCTGTTGGCGGCGCATCGACAACACCATCAGCGGCACCATCAGCACAAAAGCCGCAACAAACACCGGCAGATAGACCTGCCAATGCTGTGGCGCTGCTAAGCCATCAGCCAGCAATTGCGCCGGAACCACGACAAAAATCGCCGTCAGCAGCAGGTGCAGCATCAGCACACCCAGATTTAATAAACGCAGCTGCGGGTGGCAGAATAATTGCCAGATAAAACCGGGCCGGGCTAAGGCTTCACTGTCGATGGCCTGCTGTTGGGTTTTTGGCACCAGCGTCAGTACTATAACAATGCCGACCAGCGCCAGCGCGGCGGTAAACCAGAAAATGGCACTTAAGCCGCCGATGGCTGCGAGCGCCGGGCCGGCAATCATCGACACTGCAAAAGATAAACCTATAGTGGCGCCAATCACCGCCATCACTTTCGGGCGCTGTTCTTCGCGGGTTACATCAGCAGCTAAGGCCAGCACTGCGCCGGAAATAGCGCCCATGCCTTGTAAAATACGGCCTAAAGTCACGCCATACACAGATTCCGCCAGTGCTGCAACGACTGAACCCACAGCAAATAAAGTCAGGCCCAACAGCATCACCGGCAAACGCCCAATCCGGTCCGACAACCAGCCCATCGGGATTTGTAACACAGCCTGCGTCAGGCCATAAGCACCAATGGCCAGACCAATCCAGACCGGGGAAAAACCAACTAAGTCTTTACCGTAAATGGCAAAAACCGGGATCAGCATAAACAGGCCCAGCATACGGAACGCAAAAACCAGCGCCAGCGAAATCGCGGCCCGCCGTTCCAGAGCGGTTAAATGTTGCATATCTGATGGATCTCAAGTCGATTCAGGCAGTACCCGCGGCAGAACAAGGCGGGCAGCAAAAGAGCGCCGGATTGTACCACAGGCCTTTAATAGTCGGCAGCTGTCCCGGCGAATTCGATGCGATCGCGGCCATTTTGTTTGGCGCGGTACAGCGCCTGATCAGCAAGCCGCAGCGTGCGGCCAAAGTCATAATCCGGGCCAAACACACTAACGCCGATACTGATAGTCAGCTGATAATCTTCCGGCATCGACGCCGGCCATTCCAGCTGACGGACACCTTCCAGTAAACGTTCCGCAGTACGCTGAGCCATATCCCGATTAGCCGCCGGCAAAAATACCAGAAATTCTTCGCCACCAAAGCGCGCCAGCACATCGCTTTGCCGCAGCATGGTTTTGATGGCTTTGGCGGTTTGTTCCAGCACCAAATCGCCGCCATCATGGCCAAACTGGTCGTTCACCCGCTTGAAATGGTCCAAATCTATCATCAGTAGTGCCGCGGGTTGCTGATTGCGCTGCAGGTAACTAAGGCTGCCGGTCACCACTTCATGCAGACCGCGCCGGTTCAGCTGCCCGGTCAACGGGTCCAGCACCGCTTCAGCCCGCAGGCGCTGCTGTGTTTCTTCTAGGTAACCAGTGATCACAAAAAGCCCGTAAGCAGCCATAATGCCGGGCCACAGCACCTGCGACACCAGATAACCAGACAAAATCCAGTCCTGCTGCACCTCCACCGTCACAGTGCGCAGCACGCAGACACCAAACCAGCACAACATCACGATAGCAAAACCCTGATCCGATACCGTGCGGCCGACTTTACGAAACCAGAATAACCAAGCGATGGGCAAGGCCACTGCGCCAGTCACCAGCATCATAAAATGCATCAATATATTTTGCATGTCATGCAGGGTCAGCCAGCTGTAAACACTGGCCTGTATCAGAACCATCACCGCCAGCAACCACCAGGGCACACTGCGCTGACAGCGCCGCAAGGAAAAAGCCAATAACAGCCACATATTGAACGCCGCAGCAAAGCTCGAAATCAACAGCAGCACCGGCTGCACCGGCCATAGATAAAACAGCCAGCTGAGGGCGTCACAAGCGATGGATAATTGAAACAGACGCAGGCTTGGCACATCTGATTTTGGCGGATGCACCCGGGTACTGGCAATCAAAAGCACCAGCGCCAGCTGCATCATGGCTAAAGTGTAAATTTGTTCGGTGGTCATACGGCCTGCAGAAAAAGCGTTAACAATTCACCTTAGGCTTTGCCTGCAACAATTGCAAACCGATTCGACCGCTGACTCAGGCCGGTTTTTCACCGGCCTGAGACTTGCGCAAACATCTGTATTTATATACAGTTCCCGCTTATCCTTCTGCAGCATTGATCCGGGCAGCACCCTCAGCCATACAGAGAGTGCCATATTGCCTTTGCCCTAAGCCATAACAGAGACTGTGATGAATAAAATCGATATCCGCGGCGCCCGTACTCACAACCTGAAAAATATTTCGCTGGAAATTCCCCGCGACAAACTGATTGTGATCACCGGCTTATCTGGCTCCGGCAAATCTTCGCTGGCCTTTGATACGCTGTACGCCGAAGGCCAGCGCCGTTATGTCGAATCTTTGTCGGCCTACGCCCGCCAGTTCCTCAGCCTGATGGAAAAACCGGACGTCGACCATATCGAAGGGCTGTCACCAGCGATTTCGATTGAACAAAAATCCACCTCGCACAACCCGCGCTCGACTGTCGGCACTATCACCGAAATTTACGACTATCTGCGGCTGTTATTCGCCCGCGTCGGTGAGCCACGCTGCCCAACCCACAACCTGCCGCTGGCCGCGCAAACCATCAGTGAAATGGTCGACAAAGTGGTGTCATTCCCGGAAGGCAGCAAACTGATGGTACTGGCGCCTGTGGTACAGGACCGCAAAGGTGAACACGTCAAGACGCTGGAAAACTTAGCGGCCCAAGGCTATATCCGCGCGCGCATCAACGGCGAAGTCTGTGACTTGTCTGATCCGCCAAAGCTCGATTTACACAAAAAACACACCATCGAAGTGGTGATTGACCGGATCAAAGTGCGTGACGACATCAAACAGCGGCTGGCCGAGAGTTTTGAAACCGCGTTGGAATTATCCGGCGGCATCGCCAAAGTCGCGTCGATGGATGACCCGTCAGCTGAAGAGCTGATTTTCTCCGCCAATTTCGCCTGCCCAACCTGCGGTTATTCGATGGCGGAACTGGAGCCGCGGTTATTTTCCTTTAACAATCCAGCCGGCGCCTGTACCGCCTGTGACGGCCTGGGTGTCAAACAATATTTCGACGCCAATAAAGTCATTGTCGATGCATCGTTAAGCCTGGCCGGCGGCGCGATTCGCGGCTGGGATAAACGTAATTTCTATTATTTTCAGATGCTGAAATCGCTGGCTGAACATTATGGTTTTGATGTCGACGCGCCGTTTCAAAGCCTGAAGCCCGAGCAGCAACAAGCCATCTTAAGCGGCAGCGGGCGCAAAGAGATTGAATTCAAATACTTAAACGACCGTGGCGACATCGTACTGCGCAAACATCCGTTTGAAGGCATTTTGCCGAATATGGAGCGGCGTTATCACGAAACCGAATCCAATGCGGTGCGCGAAGAGCTGGCGAAGTATCTCGCCACCACCACTTGCCCGGTCTGTGACGGTTCACGCCTGCGCGAAGAAGCGCGCCATGTGTTTATCGGTAAAACCAATCTGCCGAAAATCGTCGAACTGTCGATTGGCGACTGTCACCGCTTTTTCTCGGAACTGACACTGAGCGGGCAAAAAGCCAAGATCGCCGAAAAAGTACTCAAAGAAATTCAGGACCGGCTGATGTTTCTGGTCAATGTCGGGCTGAACTATCTTAATCTGTCGCGTAGCGCCGAGACTTTATCCGGCGGTGAAGCGCAGCGAATTCGCCTCGCCAGTCAAATCGGCGCTGGTCTGGTCGGCGTGATGTATGTATTGGATGAACCGTCGATCGGTTTGCACCAACGCGATAACGACCGGCTGCTCGGCACCCTGACGCACCTGCGGGATTTGGGTAATACCGTGATTGTGGTCGAGCACGACGAGGACGCGGTTCGCCTTGCCGACCATATCATCGACATAGGCCCGGGCGCCGGCGTGCATGGCGGCAATATAGTCGCGCAGGGCACGCTCGCCGATATCGAAGCGGCGCCTGATTCACTGACCGGCCAGTATTTGTCCGGCACGCGCAAAATCGCCGTGCCAGACACAAGACACAAAGGTAAAAAAGGCAAAGAACTCAAAGTATTGGGCGCGACAGGCAATAACCTGAAAAACGTCGATTTAAGCATTCCATTCGGTGTGTTGACCTGTATCACCGGCGTATCCGGCTCCGGCAAATCGACGCTGATCAACGACACGCTGTTCCGGGTTGCGCACAAAGTTCTGAACAAAGGCGAAGGCGACGACCCGGCACCGCACCGTGCTATTGAAGGCCTGGAGCATTTTGATAAATGCGTCGACATCGACCAGAGCCCGATTGGCCGCACGCCACGTTCCAACCCGGCCACTTACACCGGCATTTTCACCGCAGTACGGGATTTATTCGCCGGCACCCAGGAAGCGCGCTCACGCGGTTATCAGGTCGGCCGCTTCAGCTTTAACGTCAAAGGCGGGCGCTGCGAAGCCTGTCAGGGCGACGGTGTGCTCAAAGTCGAAATGCATTTCCTGCCGGACGTGTATGTACCTTGTGATGTCTGTAAAGGCAAACGCTACAACCGCGAAACGCTGGAAGTGAAATATAAAGGCAAAAACATCCACGAAGTGCTGGAAATGACGGTAGAAGATGCCCGCGAATTCTTCGACAGCATTCCGGCGATCTCACGCAAATTACAAACCCTGATGGACGTCGGCCTGACTTACATCACCCTTGGCCAGTCAGCGACGACATTATCCGGCGGCGAAGCGCAGCGGGTGAAACTGGCGCGTGAGCTGAGTAAACGCGACACCGGCAAAACCCTGTATATCCTGGACGAGCCAACCACAGGCCTGCACTTCTACGATATTCAGCAGCTGCTGAACGTGCTGCACACGCTGCGCGACCACGGCAATACAGTGGTGGTGATTGAACACAACTTAGACGTGATTAAAACCGCCGACTGGATAGTCGACTTAGGCCCGGAAGGCGGCAGCGGCGGCGGCGAAATTTTGATCGCCGGCACGCCGGAGCAAGTGGCGGATTGTGAGAAATCTTATACCGGGCAGTATCTGAAGCCGTTGTTGGCGCGGGGTTGAGTCGGACGGACTCAAGACGGGCCGCGCGAGTTGCTGCCCGTCAGTGTTGTTCGCAGAGTAACGCACAACGAGAAAAGCTACAGTGGCATCACAAGTGCACTTTTGGAGCGATTTTCTTCGTAAGGGTTACCATATAAGATAACAAAGATCTGGATATGGCATGAATGCTTGAGTTAACCAGCTATGCAAAAGCCTGTGGCTTTCAGCTCGCATTAGTACCACGACTGAATCTTCGCCGGATGTTAAAACGCCGGAATCCGCAAAAAGCTGACAGTCAAAGTATTCGGTAATTGCATAAAATCGTTTGCCGATGTTGACCCTGTTTACGCGTCACCCAAATTGTTATCTTGCAAGAACTTAATAGCTTTAGCATGTCCGTTATTGGCAGCCGCCACCATATACGAAATAACAATGTCCTCATCAACAGGCGTTGAAGCATTTTCCAGCAGGAGCAACGCATAGCAATATTGTGCTTTGGGCACACCAAGCTCAGCTGGCACTTTGGCATAGGCCAAGGCTTTTTGCATATCTGCAGCGACTCCAATGCCATTGGCATAAATCGCTGAAAGCACGACGCCGGCATTTGGGTTTTTGCCATTGAATGCCCGCTTCAACCAAAAAATTGCCTCCTGCTCGTTCTTTGCAATACCTTGTCCTTCCAGTTTCATCACACCATACATCACTTGAGCAGCAGGAGCCCCCAAATAGGCATATTCCTCAATTAACTGTAATGAAATATTGTTACCGACAGCTTTCTCTTCCAACAACCTCTTCACAAACTCTGCATTTAACTGAAGGCAATTCTCAGCAAAAAAACTATTTGTTTTGCTAATGAGCTCATCATCAGTCATATGATCAGATTTGAGCGTAGCCATGAAAACTTTAAGTTTGTCAAAGTCCATCAGAATTACCTCAGTATTCAGTCCTCGATTTTCATGCCCTATAGCATCGGCATACCGCAGTTAAGCAGTTACGTCCAACGCTTTGGGTCAGAGTACCAAATCAATAATCTGCAGAGCTCATTAATTTACTTAATATTTTTTTATATAAACAATCCAATCACCACCTTCCAGCAATCTCAAACCGATCCGGATTCGTTCACCGCTCGTTTGCTGTCGTGCAAGGCAACACAATGTCACCACGGCGTCCGCATTTTTCGCTGGTTTGTAATGCCTTAACAGCCACTTCCGGTTGCAGCCCTGCCTAAACAATGAAATATTAAAGTTTCTGCTTCCGGCGTAGCCTGGGTTTGGCTTCGGCGCGTCATTTCATAAGGAAAGTTACATGGCACATCAATGGCGTTTTTTCCGCTCCGGCGGTTTTGATCAGGTCCGGTTGGATAAAATCGAAGACTGGCAGCAACTTGCGACGCTCGACCCAAAACTGTGGGCTGCGCTGAGTTGCCCGGTCAAAGGGCTGGAACTGGACCCGCGGATGATGGCCTATTTAGACGACGACCATGACGGCCGGGTACGGATTGATGAAGTCAAAGCGGCAGTGGCCTGGGCTTTGTCGGTGCTGCAGCGGCCGGAAGTGCTGTTAACCGGTACTGAGCTGCCACTCAGCGCCATTTGCACCCAAAGTGAAGCCGGGCAAAAACTGCTGGCCTCGGCGAAACGGATTTTACAAAACCTCGGTAAACCCGATGCGACCGCATTAAGCATAAACGATACCGCCGATTTGGCGCTGATTTTCCCGGCTGACCAACTGAATGGCGACGGTGTGATCACGGTCGAACTGGCAAACACCGACGCACTGAAACAACTGATTAGCACGCTGCTGGAATTGGGCATTCAAACGCCGGACCGCAGCGGCGCGCCGGGTATCAACCGCGAACAGCTGGACCAGTTTGTTGCTGCCGGTCAGGAATTCTGCCAATGGCAACAACAAGGCGATGCCGTCAGCAAAGTGCTCGGCGACGCCACCGATGAAGCCTGGCAGCTGCACAGCACACTGCACGCCAAAGTGACCGACTATTTTATTCGCTGCCAGCTGGCCGCTTATGACGCCAATGCCACGGCGGCACTGAACGGCAGCGCTGAAGATTATGCCGCGCTGTCGCGCCAGCTGCTGAATGCCAGCAACAGCGCCGACAGCCACTTGCCGCTCGCCAGTGTCAACAGCAGCGGCATGTTACCACTGACGCAAGGCGTGCATCCGCAATGGGCCGATGCACTGGCCTGTCTGGCGTCGCTGACAGGTACTTTGTGGGGCAACGTTGACGCGATCAGCAACGCTGACTGGAAATTGCTGACCGACACCTTACAACCTTATGCCGACTGGAAATCGGCGCAGCCGGCGACTGTGGTGGCGACGCTCGCGCCGGAAGTGCTGAGCGCTTGCCTGCACAGTGACACTGTGGCAGCCGCCATCGCATTAATCGATGCTGATTTGGCGCAGCAAGCCGAAGCCGAATCTGTGCTGGATGTCGACAAGCTGGTGCGTTATCAGCTCAGCCTGCGCGATTTACTGCGTAACTTTGTCAGTTTTGAAAGCTTCTACAGCTTAGAAAAACCGGCGATTTTCCAGAATGGTCGCTTGTATATCGACGGGCGTAGCTGCGATTTATGCCTGAATGTCAATGACGCCGGCAAACACGCCAAACTGGCGGCATTAAGCGGCATGTATCTGTTATATCTGGATTGTGTGCGCAGCAACGGCGAGAAAAAATCTGTGGTCGCTGCCATGACGGCCGGTGATGCCGGTAATCTGATGGTCGGCCGCAACGGCGTGTTTTATGACCGTGCCGGTGTCGACTGGGATGCGACTGTGACGCAAATCGTCAGCAACCCGATCAGTATCCGCGAAGCCTTTTTTACGCCGTATCAACGGATTGGCCGGATGATTTCCGAACAAATTCAGAAGTTTGCCGCCGCCAAAGATAAAGAAATTGAAGCGCAAAGCGCTGCCGGCGTTGGTGATGCCGCTAAAACCGCTGCCGCGCCCACCCCGGCCAAACCGGCCGCACCTTTTGATGTGGCCAAATTTGCCGGTATTTTTGCTGCCATTGGTTTAGCCATCGGCGCTATCGGTACTGCGCTGGCCGCAGTGGTCACCAGCTTCCTTGGCCTCGTCTGGTGGCAAATGCCGCTGGCGCTTTTGGGCGTGGTGCTGTTTATTTCCGGTCCGTCGATGCTGATGGCCTGGTTTAAACTGCGGGCGCGCAATCTGGCGCCGCTGCTGGACGCCAACGGCTGGGCGGTCAATACCAACGCCAAACTCAGTATTGCCTTTGGCACCCGTTTAACCGCGCTGGCCAGCCTGCCATCAGGCTCAAGCCGGTCGCTGACCGACCCCTTTGAACACAAAAGCAGCGCCGGTTTGTGGCTGATTTTAGTGGTGATTGTGGTGGCAGTTTGGGTGTTCTGGCGGCAGGGTTTATTGGCGGCCTGGTTATAAATCAGCACTCAGCGCGGCGTGAAGATACGCCGCGCCTGTGCTTTAAAAGCTTCACCGATACGGATCTGCTGCTGGTTGCTCAGTTTTAACAGCTGGCTGTCGAGGCTAAGCACATGGCTGGGATTGACCAGAAAAGATTTATGCACCTGGATAAAACCAGCCGCCGCCGTTTGTTCCATCAAAGCTTTTAACGTGCTGCTGGCCAGCGTCATTTGCTGGCCTTGCCAGACTTTGACGTAATTGCCGTAGCCTTCAAAACAGCAAATTGACGCCAGATCAAAGCGGCGTAATTCGCGGTCGACTTTCAGCACAATATGCTCATTCCCCACAGCAGTTGCCGGTGTGGCCACAGGCGCTGGCAGCCCGGCGCGGCGACGCACTTTGTCCAGCGCCAACGCCAGCCGTTCACTGCTGACCGGCTTTAACAGGTAATCGGTCACGTCCAGCGCAAAACCGTCGAGGGCAAATTCGGCATAAGCTGTCACCAGCACCACCTGCGGCGGCTTTGCCAACAGCTTGAGCATCTGCAGACCGGTCAGCACCGGCAGTTGAATATCCAGCAAAATCAAATCTATCGGGTGTTGCGCCAGCATTGCCATCGCCTCAGCGGCGCTGTAGCAGTGACCGGCCACCACCATATCCGCATGCGCCGCCAGGTGATGCAGCAATACCTGATGCGCCAGCGGCTCGTCATCGATGATCAACAGTTTGAAAGCAGTGCTCATGGCGACTCCGGCCACAGCGGCAGTTGTAATTCGGCGTGCCAGCAGCTGGCCGTATCCGGGCCACTTTTCAGCACAAAATCAGTGCCATACAGCAACTGCAGGCGGCGGCGCAGATTGTCCAGCCCCATGCCTGTATCAGTCGTGTTTGCAGTCTGTGCTGGCAGTGTATTGCGGCAAATAAACAGCAGCCGCTGTTGCCTGATACTGGCCGACAGCCAGATTTCACTGACTGCAGCACTCGTCTCCACGCCATGTTTATAAGCGTTTTCCAGCAGCATGATCAATAACAGCGGTGGCAGTTGCCAGCCACCGCAATCGGCCGGGAAATCCAGTGTCACAGTGGTTTTATTACTGACCCGCAGTTGTTGCAGGTCGACATAATGTTGCAGATAGTCCAGTTCGCCACGCAGCGGGACGCGTTCTTGCTGGCCCTGATACACCACATATCGCAGCAAATCCGCCAGCTTCAGCACCAGTTGCGGCGCCGCGTCTGACTTCAGCAAACACAGCGCATACAGGTTATTTAAGGTATTAAACAAAAAATGCGGATTGATTTGCTGTTGCAGCAATTGCAGTTCAGTGCGGACCTGCTGATGATGCAGCTGAGCCAGTGCGCTATCCTGTTGCTGGCGTTCAAAAGCCAAGATCAAAGGCGTCGTTAGCAGCCACTGCAGCAGCATAAAATTGAAGTTATACCAGTCAAACGGATCCTGACTACCACCCGGAACGGCCGGCACTGCAACGCCATTGTTCATCGGTAGTTGCAGTAACAACCAGGCCAGTGGCGCGTAGCTCGCCAATATCAGCAATAGACTGAGCAGCACAAAAGTCAGCAAACCCTGCTGCGCCAACACCTGACGGATTAAATAATATCGCGTCAGCCAATAACACCCGAACATCACGCCAGCCAGCACAGCAAATTGCCACAGATACCACAGCCACAACGCCGGTTCTGCCACTATGCGCGCCCAGTCAAATCGCACCGGAATTGGCTGCTCGGCAAAACCGGGCGGGTGCGAAGTCAGTAAGCTGGCCCAGGCCAGCGTCCAAAGCGCCAGCAACAGCAGCAGTACTGCATCCAGCGACCAGAGCCGCGACCAGCCGGTCAAAGGCCCGCGGCGTTGCCGGCGCTGATAAACCAACTGGCACCAGTACATTAACGACAATATCGCCACCAACAGCCAGTCTTTCGTGGCGAACTGATACGCTGTCGCACTGCTTTGACTCCAGTGCCACCAAAACGCCGGATACATCAAAAAGGCGGCGAGCCAAAGCAAGCCGGAAAGTGCCATGCCGTGTCCGCGTTGCTCACATCTGCTGAGCCAGCCCTGCGTGAATAACATCGGCAGGTATAGCAGCGCTGATTGCCAGGCGGTTGTCCACAACGACGGGAGCGGCGTGTATGCCGCGACATCGGACGGCAACATCTGCGGTGAAATCAGCGCCCACAGCCAGGCCAGCAGCACTGGCAACAGCGCTAACAGATGTTGCGTTTTTATCAGATCAGCAAATTTCATCAGCACAAACAGTCCAAGAGTGATGGCCTTATGCTGCCTGCCGCCAGCGTGATTGTCATCTGTGCACTGACAAAAACCGCTTTTGGCCTGACGAACTGGTCGAAGGCAGTTTTCCCGGTTTGGTCATCGCCAGAGGCTGCTTGGTCATTGCCGGCTTGAGACACAGGCGCTGCGGTTTTAGCCTCAAGTGCATCGACCAAAGCAAGAAGACTCGCCATGTTACAGATTCAGGACCTATCCAAAACCTATGCCGATGGCACTCAGGCGCTGCGTAAGCTAAGCCTTGAGGCCGGCCGCGGCCTGTTTGGCCTGCTGGGGCCTAATGGTGCAGGCAAATCCAGTTTGTTACGCACGATAGCCACACTGCAAAGTGCCGACAGCGGCACGTTGCTTTTTGACGACATCGACGTACAACAAGAACCACAGCGCCTGCGTGCGCAACTCGGTTATTTGCCACAGGAATTTGGTGTCTATCCGCACCTGTCCTGTTGGGCTTTGCTTGAACATATCGCTGTGCTCAAAGGCCTGCATCAGGCCGGGCCGCGGCGCGAACAGATCAACCAGCTATTGGCGCTGACCAACCTGAGCAATGTGGCCAGCAAAACCGTGGCGCAATTTTCCGGCGGTATGCGCCAGCGTTTTGGCATCGCGCAGGCGCTGCTCGGTAACCCCAAATTGTTAATCCTCGACGAACCGAGCGCCGGGCTGGACCCGCAGGAGCGCGCGCAGCTGCATAACGTGCTCTGTGAGATCAGCCGCGACCGGCTGGTGCTGCTGTCGAGCCATATTGTTGATGACATCGAGCAGCTTTGCCCGAACGTTGCCATCCTGCTGCAGGGTGAGATTGTGCTGCAGGGCGACACGCAGGATTTAATCAGCCCGCTGAGTG
The DNA here is from genome assembly GCA_008015325.1 of Rheinheimera sp. GTDB lineage: Bacteria > Pseudomonadota > Gammaproteobacteria > Enterobacterales > Alteromonadaceae > Pararheinheimera. The sequence continues at coordinate 32,879 of SSFI01000021.1, read as the reverse complement.
GCCAGATTTGGCAAGCTTATGGTGCTGATATCGACCTGCCGCCACAGGCGCAACTGCTGCAGCGCAGTTATCAGCGCGGTATCCCACTGCAGCGGGTGTTTGCGCAAGAGTGCCCCGGCGCCGATTTTTCGCCGGTCGCCGCCACTTTGCAGGACCGTTATTTTCTGGCGCTGGCCAAGCAGGAGGCAACGCAATGACGCTCTGGCCCCTGCTTTTGAATGAATGGCGGTTTTGCCGGGTGCAGCCGTTGTTTTGGCTGAGTGTGGTGCTGGCGCTGGCCTTTGCCGCGCTGGTGAATCTGAACCCGGGCACCATCGATGCGCAGCCAGTCAAAGCACTGCTGCTGCGTCATAGCATGCTGCTGATGACGATTCAGCCGCTACTGATTGGCGTGCTGGCACCGTTGCTGCTGTTGCGTGACAGCCAGCATGGCGTCGGCGCTTTGATTGAAGTGACGGCCCAAAGCCGCCGCCAGCGGCTGGTGGTGCGTGCACTCGGCCTGTGGCTTTGTGCCGCGCTGCTGCAGCTGTTTTTTGTGTTGTTCGTCGCGCTGTTGTTTTCGACGACCTATGCCGACGCCACGGGCATCTGGCGCTGGTCCTGGCAGTTATGGCTGGTGCAGCAATTGCCGGCGCTGGCGCTGCTGACTGCGCTCACCTTGTGGAGCAGTTGTCGCAGCCAATCACCAATAGTGCTGTATCTGCAAGGCGCGGCAGTCTGGCTGGGCTATATGCTGCTCGCTGCGGCCACCGGTTCGCCGCTGATGGCCAACAGTCAGTCGTTGTCGCCGCTACTGAGCCAGTTGATGGTGTATCTGGACCCTTATGCATTGACGCCAGTGCTCGCGCAGTTACGCCAAAACGGCGAGATGCCGGCCGGCTTGAGCCAGCTTGATATCAACTTCTGGCTGAACCGGCTGCTAATCGTCACGCTGACCGCTTTATTGTGCTGGCGCGCTTTGCAATGCAACCCGGTCGCATCAAGCCAGCGTCAACCCCATGCGACCACCGACATCACGCAGACCACAGCAGCGCTGCAGTATCAGCCTTGCCCGCCGCAGCAACTGCGCCTAGCGCCAGTGTTTGCCGCTTTGCTGCGTCTGCAGTTGCAGCAACTTTGTCTTCAATATGGCACTTTACTGGCGATGCTGGCGCTCTGTTTGCTGGTGTTCAGCGAGGTTTACACCGGCCTCGGTTATGCCGAAGCTTTTAGTCAGCTGGTGCCGCAAAGCCGCGATGCGCTGAACCGGGTCAGTCATGATGTGATCCCAAGGTTTGGCCTGTTACTCGCCGCCTTCTGGGCGCACCAGCTCAGCTGGCTGAACCGCCAGCAGCGCATCGACAGCCTGGTTGCCGCCACGCCGCAACCTGCTGCGCTGCTGTTGCTGAGCCAGTTTGTCGTCCTATCCGGCCTGGTGTTGCTGCTGGTACTGCTGAGCCTGGCCGCAGTTGCGCTCGCGCAAATGTTGTTGCAGGTGCCGTTGGACCTTGCTGAATATGGCCGGCAGGGCTTGTTAATATGGTTACCGCTGTGGGTCTGGACAGTGTTATTACTGGCCTGCCATGCATTGTTAGGCCAACCGCTGTGGGCCAATCTGGCGGCGGCAGTCTTGCTGGCGTTTGGTTTATCACCGTTGCCAGATTTACTGCAGCTACAACATCCGCTGTGGCGTATCGGCCAGAGTCAGTTGCAGCTGCCGGATAGTCTGTGGGGTTATCAGGGCGCCTTGGGCTGCACGGCGCAAAGCTTTGCCGGCGATGTTTATCACGGCGGCTTTTGGCCTTATTTGTGGTTCTGGGCTTTGCTCGCAATCAGTTTGGGCACGCTGGCGTTGCAGTTTTATCATCGCGGCACTGGTTTTAGCCGGCCAAAACTGGTTGCGGCACTCACACCACTGACTGCCGTGACCGCGATCTGCGCTGTATTGGCGCTGCTGCAGGGCCTGCATATTCACCAACAGCTCGATGCGGCCGGCGCGCTGCAAAGCCGTGACGAGCGGCTGGCAAAACGGGCTGCCTATGAACAGCAATATCAACACTGGCGGGCAGTACCGCAGCCGGTAGTACAGCAAGTGACGCTGCAGGCCCATTTGGACCCGCATCAGCAGCAAGCCAAAATCCGTGCGACGCTGACGCTGCACAATCCGCATGCGCAGCCGATTTCGCAGCTGTTGCTGAGCTTCCCCGGCCTGCAAACACCTACAGCGCTACAGCAACTGCAAAGCGGGCAGGCGGTAGCGGCGAACATTGATAACAATCTCGGCCAACAGGTATTCAGCGTCCAGCTGGATCCGGGCGCCAGCACAACTTTGCAACTGCAGTATTTGCTGCAACAACAAGGCATCACACCGGCACCCAGCCACCAAATTATCCGGCCTGAATTCAGTTATCTGCGCTTACTGCAGTTGCTGCCACAGATTGGTTTTGTGCCGGAATTGCGTCTGCGTGATGATGCCGAACGAGTGCGCTTTGGCCTGGCACCGCTGCCGGCGTCTGAGGCGCAGCCATCGGTGCTGGCTGCCAGCCACACACCAGCGTCGGCGCGTTATGACTGGGCCTTTCTGGATATCACCATTGCCGTACCGCTTGGTTATCAGGGCATTGCCGCCGGCGCTTTGCTCAAAAGCTGGCAGGCGGATGGCCAGCAGTTTTTCCACTACCGCACTGAGGCGCCAGTGCGCAATTTACCGGCCTTAATCGCAGTGCCGTGGCAAAAACAAAGCAGCGCAGCGGCGGGCGTGCCGCTGGAAATTCATAGCCCGCAATTTAACACCGCCACCGATTTAACCATGCAGGCGATGCAGCACACTGTGCAATGGTTCAGCGCCAACATCGGCGCTTACCCAGGCGACGCGCTACGGCTGGTGATGATGCCGGACATAGGCCCAACCGGCTATGCGCTGCCGCAGCTGGTGCTGATCAATCACCGCGTTGGCCTGCGTGCGAAGCCCACCGCTGACGCACCTTTTAGTCAGGTGTATCGGCGCGCCGCGCATGAAGTGGCGCATCAGTGGTTTGGCCACGGCATCGGCAATGGTGTGGCCGGTGACAGTGCTTTTCTGGTCGAGTCTGTGACCAAATATACCGAGCTGGTTTTGTTAGAACAGCAGTTTGGTCGCGCAGCGATGCAGGGGCTGGTGGATTTTGAGCAGCAACGGTTTGCCCGGGCGCAGGCCGGCAGTCTGGCCGCCGCCAGCAGTCTGATTGATGCCGAAGAGTCTTATGATCAATATTCCCGCGCCACGCTGGTGTTTGCCAGGCTCCGGGCAGAACTCGGTGATGAGGTGATCGTGGCGGCACTGCGTCAGCTTTGGCAACAACATCGCTATCCGTTGCCACCGGCAAGCGCGATGGATTTTGTCCGGGCGTTGCAGGCGCATAGCCCGGCCAGCCAGTTGCCGCTGATCAATCAGCTGCTGCTCGGCACAGACATCAGGCCTCTACTTGACGAAGAATAAACAAAAGACCAAACAAGCTGATATAATGCGCTGGTTTTTTAACCAGTGCGTCAACAGCAAAGAGGAGTCTGACGATGAAAAAACCACTGCCGCATGAGCATCAGCGCGGCGCCATTCAGGACAATATGCTCAAAGCCGTCATCACCAGCCCGCTGTTCAGAACCCGGGTGGTCAAAGCGAAAAAAGGCAAAGGTTCGTATAACCGGCACGATAAAAAGGGGCGACAATCGCAAGATTCCGCCCCTTTTTGTTGGCTGTTTTTTGCCAGAGTTTAACTTCCGTCCAAACCATCCGGCAACTGCCGCACGAGCTGCACTAACCGCGCTATTTTTATGTCACTGAGCTGACGGTAATCCAGATAAGGACAGACCAGCAGCCGAACCCGCCGAGCCACGGCAAATTCATCATCCAGCCAGACTAAACCGCCAGTTAACGACTCCGACAATAGCCCTTGCGCTAATAAATCGCGCGCATGCTGGCGACCGGCAATGATATGCAGAACCTCTGCGCCGCAGTCTGTCGCAGCGAATTTTTGCTGGCCAAACAGCAACGCGGTACCGGACCCCGCCTGCAGCAAAACCCGGTCGCGCCATTGCTGCCAGCTTTGGACGTCTTGTAAAGGCGGCTGCCACGGCGCCGGCAAAGCCCAAACCAGCTTGGCATAGACGTTAAACACCTTGCGCCAGCCGTTGCCGCAGTGCCGGTAAATCTGCTCGATTTGACCCGGCAACAGCGCCGCGCAGGCATCAAGCCCGGCGAACTCGGCCATCGGCGGCGCTTTGGCGACATAGACGCGCAAGCGCGCCTGTGCGTCGCCTAAGCCAGGTTGCTGCAACAGGGTCACAGCTGCTGCGTTTTCAGCCAGGCGTCAACCTGTGCCGGAATGCGTTTGACGCGAACTAACCGGCGTTCGATTCCGGCAGCCGCTTCCAGATAGGCGGTTTTTACCGGTTTACTGCTGACTGCTGCCGCTTTTTGCCGTAGCAAATTTGCGGTGGCCACATCGCGGGCTGAACCTAACAATGAAGCATCAAAACCATCGCGGCGCAGCGGATCTAACCGCTCGTCAAACGCCGCCTGATTGGCCAGATAAAAATCATAGGCCAGCTGCGTATGTTCCAGCGCGACCCGGTTTAACAAACCCGGCGCAAATTGTTTTGGCGTTAAATCGGTCAGTAACAAGGCCAGCGCCTGTTTCGCCAGCGCAGCATCTTTGGCCGAAGCCAGCGCGCCTAACAAACGGCGTTTTTCGGTGCTGTTGCTGGTGTTGGCGGCCAGCGTTTTCAGCTCCGCAAAGTCAGCAGCCGTGGCCTGAGTGCCGACAATTTTCAGCACAACGCCATATAAATCACCCGGCAACACATTTTTATCGGTCTGACTGGAGGCAAATCGTTTCCGCGCTTCGCTAATGACTGTTTGATCGCCAAGCTCCGCCAGCACGCCAATCAGGCTGCTGCGCAGAATGCTGGTGTTATCAGACTCACCGGCCTGTTTTTCCCAGCCGACTTTGGCAAACAACGCCTGTGCCCGTTTCAGCGCAAAAGCTTTGTAAGCAGCTTCGCCCGGTAAACCGCGGTATAAATCGGTAAAGCCTTCTAACTGCTGCACCACGTCAGTGGAAATAATAGGGTTGGCATCAACCGGCAGTTGCTGCGTCAGTGCCAGATAACGGCTGATGTCGCTGTAACCGGCGTAGCCCAAAGCCACGCTGTCTTTCAGTAAACCCAGCTGGTCCACTGCCGGCAATTGCGCAAAGCCTTTCACCACGTCGGCAAACAGCGCGTCACTGTAATCCACCCGGTAATAACCGGTCTGACCAGCGTTGACCGTCACAGCGCCACAACCCGGCAAAGTCATAGTCTGTCCGGCATCACCACGTATCTCAGCGCGGGCTGCCGCCTGACCGGCGACTCGCGCGGTAACCGGAACTGTCCACTGCTGAGCTTGTTTTGACGCCGCATCCAGACCAAAGCGGCCCTGGGTTAAGGTCAGTGTTGTGTTGCCCTGCTGACATTCAGCTTTTAAAGCCGTGATTAAAGGCACGCCAATCTGGTTGGTAAAATCGTTGGCAATGGTCTCAACCGGCCGGCCTGAGGCTTGTGCCAACGCTTGCCACAGGTTGCTGGTCACTGTATTGCCATACTGGTGTTTTTGCATATAAGCACGCACACCGGCGCGGAACGCCTCTTCACCGAGATAAGCTTCCAGCATAGTGATGACCGACAAGCCTTTGGAATAGGTAATACCGTCAAAAGCAGCATTGGCTTCTTCCAGATTACGCACCGGCTGCACTATCGGGTGCGACGTTTCCTGCGCATCCTGGAACATAGCGTAATTGCGCGAACCGACAGCACCTAATTCGGCATGCCACTGCGGATAAAAATGCTGGCTGGCTTTGGATTCCATCCAGGACGCAAAGCCTTCGTTCAGCCATAAATCATCCCACCACTGCATGGTGACAATATTGCCAAACCATTGGTGCGCCATTTCGTGGCCGACCACGGCAAACACTTCTTGTTTGTCACTGGTGTTGGAGAATTGCGGGTCAAGCAATAAGGTGCCTTCGAAATACATCACGGCGCCCCAGTTTTCCATCGCGCCAAAACCACCGGCGCCCGGCACGGCGATATGGTCGAGTTTTGGCAGCGGGTAGGTGATACCGAAATAGTCGTTGTAATAATCCAGCAGCTGATAAGAGGCATTTAAGGCAAAAGCGCCTTTAACCGCGTCGCCTTTTTTCGCCACCACACCATGTTCAATACCACCGGAGCGGCCAGAAATACGCTCATAGTCGCCGGCGCCGACATACAGCAGGTAGCTGCTCATTTTCACGCTGGGCGCAAAATCAACACGGTTGCGACCATCCGGCAGTGGTTGACGGCGTTGCTCTGGCATATTGGATAAAGCCAGCTGGCCTTTGGGCTCAATGATGCTGATTTTAAAAATGGCTTTGTGGGAAGGTTCATCCCACATCGGCGCTAATTTGCGCGCATCGCCCGGCTCAAACTGGCTGGACAACATGCGGCCGGTGCTGCCATCTGGCTTGCTGTAGTCGGTGACAAATAATCCGGCCGACTGCTCGTAAATCTTACCCTGATAACGCACGCGCAGCTGGTGTTTGCCCGGGCTGACCGGCGCTTTGAAGTGCACGCGTTGTGTGGCGGCGACCACGTCGGTGTCGACTTTTTTACCGTCAATGCTGGCATCAATAATGGTTAAATCCAGCGCGTTCAGCACCAGCTCGTTCAGCGTTTGGCTGGCGGTAAAATCCAAAGTCAGTTCGCCCTGAAAGCTCAGTTTCTGTAAATCCGGATCTATGGTCAGCTGATACTGCTGCGGGCTGGCGCCGGCGGGTAATACATCGCGGTCAGCTGGCACGGCAGCCAAAGCGGCAACAGACCAAAATAAACTTGCGCTGACGGCCAGCGCCAGTGGCGTTTTTAAAAATAATGCGGACATAAAAGCAGAATTCCTCGCTGAGTCAGAGGGTTGTCGTAACAACCTTTGAATAAATAGGGCTATTAAGTGGCGTTAACATAATGAAAAATAATTGTGAGGTCACTTGTTTTTTTCAGCAAAGCAGCCGGCTGCGCTCAATGGCACGCCGGTTGCGGTGAAATTAAGGTGGGGCAGAAAGCAGAAACTTAGCTATTGCGCATTTCTGCGGCGATTTGTTGCAGCGTCTCTGCCAGCTGCGCCGGCTCCTGCGCACCTGAGATCAGGTAACGCTGATTGATGACAAAAGCCGGCACTGAGCTGATACCTGCCTGTTGATAGGACGCTTCTTCGGCGCGCACTTCATCGCTAAACTGGGTCGAAGCCAGCACTTCGCGCGCTGCATCCACTTCCAGCCCGGCTGCAGCCACGCAGCGCAACAAGACGTCAACCTCACTAACCTGTTCGGCACGGCCAAAATAAGCCTCAAACAACGCCAGCTTCAGCCTGGTTTGGGCCGATGCTTGTTGTGCCCATGCTTTTTGTGCAGAGTCGCGTTCAGGCGAAGCCGGATAAGCTGCGGCGGCCCATTTCAGCAGCCGGTGCGCGTCAAAAGTGTTACAGGTCAGTCGCTGTTCCATGCCGCTGAAATTCAGCCCAAGGCCAGCCGCCAGCTGCATCAGCATCTGTTGTGACTGCTGCATTTGCGCCGCCGGCACGCCGTATTTGCGGCACAGCGCCGGCAAAATTGGTTCTGGCTTTAATGCCGGGTCGGGGTTGAGTTCAAAAGCACGCCAATGTAAATCGACCTCAACCGCACCACCAAGGCTTTGCAGCGCTTGCTGCAGGCGGGCATACCCAATGGCGCACCAGGGGCAGGCGATATCCGACACTAAATCAATACGCAGTAAGGTCATGCTGTAACTCCTGCGGCGGCTAAAGCGTAATCAAAACCGGCACAAATCACCGCGACCTGCGCCTGATTGCACTGTTCTGGCGTCGCGCGCGGGCTGTCCGGATAGACTTCGGTGGTGGTGACATACAACGCGTCGGTCATGCCGCCACAGAGCGCCAGTGATTTTTTCGCATAGTTAATTACACCAAACTGCTGCAGCGGTTCGCCAATCAGGCAGCCATTGTCGTCCGCTTCCGCCACATGGGTGACTTGACTCACGGCTTCGATCATCACGCGCTGAAATTCAGGCGCTGGCTTTTCGGTGTCGCCGACCAGATAAAAACCATCCGGAATATTCCAGTTATTGTTCACAGTGCCGTCGCGCGCCGCTTTGGCCGGGCGAAATTCGCTGTTATCTGAATCTGTGGTTTCGTGTAAGTCGATATGGACCAACGGCGTTGGGAACTGACTGAGCAACGCCAGCACAGCATTTGCTTCCTGCGACGGCCCGCCGGCGACAAAAGAGCGGTTCGGGTCGACTGCATCCGGGTTCCAGCGATTGATGGTTTCATAACCCCAGGGGCTGATGCACGGCAACACCAATACATTGGCAATTGCAGCATAACGGGCAAAATGGTCGCGGATAAACCACAAAGCGCCCTGTACCCCACTGGTTTCATAACCATGCACACCGCCGGTGACTAATAACAGCGGCTTGTTTGCATCAAACTGACGGCTTTTCACCGCATACAGCGGATAAGTGCCAAGCTGATACTGACTGTAATCCAGCGTGCCGTAGCTAAGTAATTCAGCGCAGTCCGCCAGTGCCGGCGCTGTCAGAATTTGTTGCAGTGGCGCCACCACTTCAGCCTGATAGCTGCGTTTGACCGGCTGCTGGCTGAGCCACAAGGCTTTTTCCGCAGCGCCCCAGGGGGTGCCTACAGTACCAATAGGATAAATACGTTGCACAGATTCAGTCATTTTGGAGGCTCCGGAGCGGGAAAAAGCAAAGGCGTACTATAACATTGCCGCCCGAACGGAAAACAGGTCAGAGTCCGGGCAGAGTACATCTGAAGCACAGGAATCTTAGCGGACAGGCGTCCGCGGGCGCGTTTGCCACCAGCGCCACAATCCGGCCATTGGTAACAGCAGCAATGCGGCCCCCAGCGAGCCAATCAACAGGCTTTGGGTTAACAGCCAGATATCGGCAAAACTTTGTCGCCACGCACTGTAACCAAGAGCAGGGATCAAACAAATGAGAGTCCAGCGCCAGGCCGGCCAGGGAAAATACTGCGGATAGAGCTGCTGCAGACTTTTGCCAAGCAGGTAAACCGGGGCCAGCACTGTGGCCAACAACAGCACCAGCGCAGCGAGAAAAAAAATTGCGGTCACGACGATTTGCACTGTTCCCTCCACTGCGCCACGCAGTCAACCGACTGATAGTAAATCAGCGCACGGGCCGCAGGGAAGTGCGGCAAAAAGCACTGAATTTTGGCATACTGCGGTTTTTCGCTGCCGGATTGCATCATGCTGAACGCCACCCGCTACCTTGCTTATTGTTTTGTATTGAGTTTTCTGTTTTGTCTGCTGTATGTCGGCGTGACCAAAGGCACTGTGTATCAGGACCCGCTGCACCTGCAATATATGCTGATGAGCCTCGGCCTTGCCTATCTGGTGCAGTTTGTCCAAAGCCAAACTATGCTCAGTGTGGTGTTTGCCGTGATGCTTGCCACGTTGGTCAAGCTTTTTACGCAACTGTATGGCTGGCCCATTGATGAACGTGCAGTCGGCGGTATGAACCTGGGATATCTCATTGCGTACCTGCTGTGTATTCAGCAACTGGTCAAACTGAAAAAGCAGCATCAAACCCGGCGCTGAGCCGCAGTAACAAGTCACTTCACCGCTAAAGCCGGGATGCGATAACCGGCTTTTTGCAGCGCGGACGCAAGCTCTGGGTCCTGACTGGCCTGAATAAACGTGATCACTGTGGGTGGCAGGCGTCTGTCAAAATATCGCAGCCTTTTTATAATCTCATCGGCTGGCGCTTGTAACTGCAGCATCTGGTGCAATAGCAACTCCTGCGCAAAACTGCGGTTATCAAAGTACAGACTGTCGCGGTCTTTGACCTGTGTCTGCATAAACGCGTCCAGGCCCTGCCAATCAGCCTGTCGGATCAAGTGCTGCATCTGTGCTGTGATCTGCTCGAATTTTTTGACCTGAGCTATCTGGTTGGCATCTGTGCTGACGCTTCTCAGCATGTTGCCGGTGATCTGCAAAATCTGTTGCAACTCACTGTCCGGCTCAGGTGCAGTGAGGATAGCCGTTAACTGGCTTTGGCCCTGACATTGCCACAGTTGCGTCAGCGTCTGACGGAGCTGCTGGCTGGTTTCCATTAATTGTCGACCGACAGCAGCACTGGCTGTGGCACCCAGCGGGTCTGCTCCAACCGGTTCGTGTTGTAACAGGGCCTGCAATTGCACCGCCTCGGCCTCTGGCAGTTGCTGCAGCCAAAACCATTGCCGTTCGGCTGATACCGGTGCCAATTGCAGGCGTAATAAGCTGCGCACTAATGGCAATTGCTGTTGCAGTTCGGCCTGACTGGCCGGCAGCGGCAGCACATCAAAGGCATTATCTTCCAATGGCCCGAATCCTGCCGGCACGCCCTGTGCCAGCCAATAATCAAACAAAGTTGTATCGCCGCGCTGTGCCGCCAGCAGCGTCAGATTCATCCGGCGTTGGTTGTCCAGCCAGTTGATGGTTAACTCGCCAGCATAAGACTGCTGCAACATATCGACGATTTGCAGGTCGCGGCCAGTCCGGCTGGCCAGCAACAAATCGATAAAACCGGCGCTGAAACCACTGTCGAGCAGTTGCTGTAACTGGACCGGCTGCAGCTGCGGGTCTAGCTGCAAAATCAATTGCAGCAGTGTGAACTCCAGATAACCCAGTCTGGCGATATCCGCCGGTTGTGGATACTGCTGCAACCAGTCTTGCAGTGCGCGGTAATCATGTTGCTCGGTGGCCAGTTTGACCTGGGCCAAATCACTGGTGGCAATTCGGATCAGCTGCTGACGCTGCGACATCAACAGCGTATGACCGTCCTGAATTTGCCGGTTTTGCGGCCGCAGCACGGCAATATCGCCGCCGAGTTCACGTAAATATTGCAGCTGCAATTCGGGCCGTAGCTGGGCTTCCTGCATCAGGCGTTTTAAGGTTTCACTCTGGTGTTGGCGTGAGGCACGCAGTGTCGCAAATTGCTCTGTCAGCTGTGTTGGCGCCGGGCAGCTTGTCGCGACAGCCGCTGATGCAGAGACCGCAGCGCTTTTTGCCGTCGACGTTGTGCCCATGGTTATCTCCGGCTCAGTTATGGTTAATCGCTGGCCTGCAGCTGTCGGTTGCACCAAAGGTTGCTTTGGCTCGTCAGGCCACAACAGTATCGCCATCCCCAGCAAGACCAATATCAACAGCCATTTCCACATGCCACAAACACCTGAAATTAACAAAAACGCAACCATCATAATGGAATTACAACAGGCCGTCAGCAGAGAAACCGGCACCCGCCGCCTTGTCAGCAAGTCAGTTCACCGCCTTTCTGATCGCTGAACCAGCCACCAGATGTTAGCGTATTGCCGCTATCGCTGATCAGCCCCGGAGATGTATGGATTCGCTCAGTCAAATGGCCTTAGGTGCCGCCGTCAGTATTGCGGTGTTCCGCCGGCGTCAGCCGCTGTGGCAATCCGCCGTGCTAGGCGCAATCGCTGGGACTCTGCCCGACCTCGACGTCCTGCTGCAGTTTGACGACCCCATCAGCGAGATGACCCGTCACCGCGCCGAAAGCCATGGTCTGTTTTATCTGACACTGGCTTGTTGGCCGCTGGCCTGGTTATGGCGCAAGATCAGCGGCACGCAAGCCAGTTTCCGCCGCTGCTGGTGGGCGCTTTTTGCCGTGCTGATCACGCATCCGCTACTCGATACGCTGACGATTTACGGCACTCAACTCGCCCAGCCATTCAGTGACCGGCCCTTTGGTACTGGCAGTGTGTTTGTGATAGATCCGCTGTATACGGTACCGCTGTTGCTTGGCCTGATCGTGACGCTGCAGCGACAACGATTGCGCAGCAATGACTGGATGCTGGGACTCAGTACTTTGTATTTAGGTTTTGGCTTGCTGGCGCAGCTGCACGTTAAAAACCTCGTGCTGGCGCAATTGCCGGCCGGGACCAGTCCAGAGGCTGTGCTGGTAACCGCCACGCCATTTAACACCTTAGTCTGGCAGGTGATAGTGCTGGACCCGGATCACTACCGGGAGGGGTTTTACGCGCTGGCCGATAGCGGCAAGCCTGTCGTCTGGCGGCACTGGCCGCGTGATCAGACGTTGCTGCGCCAATCGCAACACAATCAATACATCGCCCAGCTGACCCGCTTTAGTCATGGATTTGTGGTGTTAACTGCAACGCCTGACGCTTTGCTTCTGGCTGATTTACGGATGGGGCTGGCTCCGAACTACAGTTTTCATTTTGCCTTTCGCCGCAGCGCCGATGCCAGCTTACAACCACCTTGTCAGCTCAGCAGCGCCGTGCAGATAGGCCAGGCACTGCGCTGGTTATATCAACGCGCCAGCGGACAACAAACGACGGATTTTTTTAATCCGCAAATCAACACGGCGGCTGCGCTGAAGGAATTGGCGCAACAGCCATGTAAAGAGGACGTTCGCTGATCAACCGGCGTGAATCACGCCGGTTAGTACCATCAGGTTTTGAAGTTATTGACCAGTGCATTCAGCTCCACTGCCAGTCGCGACAATTCGTGTGCCGAGGCGCTGGTCTGATTGGCGCCGGCCGCCGTCTGCGCGGCTAAATCACTGATATTGACGATATTGCGGTCGATTTCTCTTGCCACTTTGGCCTGTTCTTCGGCGGCACTGGCGATCACCAGGTTGTTGTCGCTGATGCTGCTAATCTGGCTATTGATGGTTTCCAGCGCTTTGCCGGCGGCTTCTGCCACAGTTAATGCCTGACTGGCTTTTTCGCCGCTTTGTTGCATCGCCTGCACGGCGGTACCGGTGCCTTCGCGGATTTTTTTGATCATCTCTTCGATTTCACGGGTCGACAACTGGGTACGGGCCGCCAGCGCCCGCACTTCGTCGGCAACGACGGCAAAACCACGGCCGGCATCACCAGCCCGCGCCGCCTCAATCGCCGCATTCAGTGCCAGCAGGTTGGTTTGTTCGGCAATAGCCCGGATCACGTCCAGCACCTTACCGATATCCTGCGCCTGCAGCGCCAGTTCCTGCACCACTTTGGCACTTTGCGCCACATCTTCATTCATATGAATAATAGCGTTCACCGTCTGCTGCACCTGAGATTTGCCCAGCTCAGTATTGCGGGCTGATTCGGTGGAGCTTTCCGAGGCCCGTAACGCAGTTTCCGCCACTTCATCGACCGCCGAGCTCATCTCGGTAATGGCGGTGGCCGCCTGCTGAATTTCATCATTTTGCTGTTGCAGACCACGGGAATTGTCTTCAGTCACTGAGTTGAGTTCTTCCGCCGCCGACGCCAGTTGATTCGAAGAATTGGCAATGTGGGCCAAAGTGTCACGCAGATTTTTCTGCATTCGGGCTAACGCCTGCATCAGTTGCGCTGGTTCGTCGGTGCCGGAACTGTCAATTTGCGCCGTCAGGTCGTTGTCGGCGATGCGGCCCGCCAGCTGCACCGCACTTTGCAATGGTGCGGTGATGCTGTTGGTTAAAATCACCGCTATCGCCAGCGCAGACACAATAGACACGGTGATCAGCACCCAACTACTAATTTGACTGGCGCTGTATGCATCGGCTGAATCTGCCGAACGTTTTTTCAGATAGGCATTGTTCAGAGCGCTGAGTTTTAACAAAGATGCCGTCATTTGATCGGCAAAACTGTTCATCACTGTATTTTGCAGCTCGATGGCTTCCGGTTTTTTGCCTGCCTCCATCAGATCCAGCACTTCTTGCTGCCGGGCCATATAGCCCAGCACTGCGGCAGAGAATTTATCGAATTCTTCCTTTTCGCCGGGAATTGAAATCAGTTTTACATACTGATCTTTTTTCGCCACCAGCTCATCACGCAATGTCATGATTCTGCTTTTAATCTGCGCCTGATCCTCGGCGCTGTCGGCAATGAACATTCTTAAGGTGAAAATCCGCAACCGGCTGGCGGTCAAGTTGATATCAGCCAGTGTTTCCAGACTTGGCACTGCATTGGTTTCCATTTCGACGGTCACATCACGTAAACCTGCCATTGTGCTTAACGACATCAAGCCCTGCGTCAAAACCAGAGCGCCCAAAATTAAGAAACCGGCCAACAACCGATTCCTGATCCCCATAGCCCGAATTGCCATAATTATCCTTATGTAGATCCAAATGATTTTTTTTAGTGTAGAGCAGTCCGCGTAAATAGAAAAATCAGAACCGAATCACAGGTTTGTTGCAAGCAGCGAAAAAGTGCGGTTTTGCACTGCACCATTTCGCCCCTGAGCTTTCGCCTGATACAGCGCCGTATCCGCTGCAGCCAGCCACTGTGCCGCCGTCTGACCAGAGCTTGGCACCTGACAAAGCCAGCCGATACTGACGGTATAATGACTTTGCTGCTGTTCCAGCATCACCTTTTGTGCAGCTAAATCTTTGATAAAACGCTGTAGCAGCTGCGCCATCTCTTGATCTGCCACGCCAACACTGATCATGACAAACTCTTCGCCGCCAAAGCGGACCAACACATCTGTTGGCCGCTGGAAATGTTGCTGCAACGTGCCGGCAAACTGCCGCAGGCACTCATCGCCAAACAAGTGGCCATGCACGTCGTTCAGTTGTTTAAAATGATCCAGGTCCATCAGGGCTAACGTCAGCGGAAGTTGCTCGCGTTGACATAACAACAGACAGGCCGGCAGTTTGTCATCCAGACATTTGCGGTTATACAATCCGGTCAGACTGTCGCGCTGACTTTGCTGCGCCAGCCGCACATTGGCCTGTAATAACTGCCGGTTCAGCCGCCGCACTTTCAGATAAGCCCAGCTCAGTACCGCCAGAATCGACACCGCACCAAGACTGACCCACGCCAGCAACTGATAATCCGGTTCAGTCTCCATCCGTACCGATAACCACTGATTATTGATTTGTTGCTGCAATGCCGGCCCTATCCGCTCAATCAATAACTGACTGATTTTATTTATAAAAGGTTCATCGTCCCGGCTGGCAATACTGAGCTCACTATCGCCCGGCAACCGGCCGGCAATTTTCAGATTGGTGATTTTGTATTGCTGCAGCAGATAACCCAGACTGCCCATGTTGCCAAACATGCCGGCCAACTGACCGCTTTGCACCATCAGCAAACCTTCTTCATAACTTTGTACTTCAACAAATTTCAATGTCGGGTGCAGCTGGCGGTACAGCTCGGCAAAACCAAAACCACGGCGGATGCCATAAAGAGCATCGCCCAGCTCAGCAACACTTTTGACCCGCCGATGTTCTGTCTTGGTGACAATGACACTGGGGATCACTAGATAAGGCCGGGTGAAATTTAAAAATTGGCTGCGACTGGGTGTTGCCATCGCCAGCAGCAACAAATCACAACGCCGTTGTTGCGCAGCAAGCAATGAATCCGGCCAGCTGGCAGTTGGCAGCAGCTCCAGCGGCACCGGCAACTGGCTCTGGAAAAAGCGGACATAGTCGGCCGACATGCCACTGTGGCGGCCTTGTGCATCAATGCTTTCAAACGGTGGCCACGCCGGGTCTATGCAATACCTCAGCTTCTGTTTCGTCTGCAGGTAGTGACGCTGCGCATCAGTCAGGGCCATCGGCTCTGCCTGCGCACAGCGCCACAGGAAACAGCCGCGCCACCACGCCGGTGGCAACAATGCTATGGCCTGATTTACTGATACATATCAATTCAACCTTAGCCGAAAGGAACTACATTAGAAATAACTGATGGGAGATTTGTCATGACCGAAGCACAAACCCTGCGCCTGTTGAAAATTATCATGCTGTGCGGCATCAGCCTGCTGATTTTCGGCCACTATCTGTGGTCAGGCTTAAAACTGCATGAAACTATGGGTGTGAACGGCATTATCCTGATTGGTTTGTGCTGTGCTTTGGGGCTGATTTTATCGCTGCCGACCAAAATTTATCTGACGTTGCTGCTGATGAAACGCGAAGCCGAGCGCAAAGCCAACGCGGAGCAACAAAAGCCGCACGACTGACCGCACTCAGCCAGCCGGCTTGAACTCCTGTTGCCGCAGCGCCCAGGCGGCGGCGGCGATAAACAACGCGCCGGTCCATAAAATCCAGCTGGCGCCCAGTAATGCAATCACACCACCGGCCAGCGCAATAATGACATTGCCGCAGCACATCAATAGTGTCAGCAAGCCCATCACCCGGCCAAGGCCAAGCTCACCATATTGTTCGGTGCAATAGACCTGAAACCAGGCGCTGAACATTGCGTTCGGCACACCACACAACACCAGCCAGACCCAAGCCAGCTGACCGCTGGTAAATGGCAACAGCAATAACATCAGCGCGACAGCAACAGCCGCGAATCTGGCACTGCGCAAAGCCGGCCAGCGGGTGCCGAGCCTTGCCATGCCGACGGCGCTGACGGTCGTCATCACCGCACATAACACCGCCGTGATCAGACCAATCTGCAGCCCGCTGAATTGCTGCTGCTCAACCAGCCACAACGGGTAATATTCATAAAATGCATTGAGGCCGATGGTATACAGCAATTGCGCCGCGACCACCAACCGTAGCAGCGGCAGCCGGACTAAATTCAGTGAGTTATGCTGGCGCAATTGCTGCCAGAATGGCTGCGGTTGTGACAGCGGTAAATCTGGCGGCAGCAGGAAATACAACAATAACAAACAAGGCAACATTGCCAGCGCCGCTATCAAAAACGGCACATGATTGCCCAAATGCATAGTCAGACCGCCAAGCAGCGGCCCGACCAGCCAGGCGGCGTACAACGCGCTGTTCATCCAGCTGATGGCCTTGGTGCGCTCAATCTGCGGATGTAAATCAGCCGCAATGGCCCGGCAGATACTGACCGACCCTTCGCATAAACCGGTCAGAAACCGAAACAACACAAACCCCGGATACCAGTCTGCCGCCAGCGCCCAGGCGGACCCCAGATAACCGGCGACCGCCAGCGTTAACGACCACGCCAGCACCCAGCGCCGGCCATAATGGTCAGACAAAGCCCCCAGCGTCGCACTGCCAAACAACATACCCAGTGGATTAGCCGCCAGCGCAATGCCCAGCAAAATCTGCGGCGCGATGCCGAGCCAGTGGTTGAAGTCATTCTGCGAAGTCGCAGCAAACAGTGGCGCTAAAATCGGGTAGGGTAAAGCGATGCCGGCAACAGCAATCAACCCAATCAGGCACACCACCCACAGCACGGCCTGTGGATGGGCATAACGAACGGCGATAGGGGATGCAGACATAACAGCTCCGGAATAGGGTTGTTATGCTAAAGCGCGCCCGTGACCGGCGCAAGCGCGGACCGACCCGCTGCGACCAAAACAGGCCACACCGGGTTCAACTTCACACTTTTATCAATCAGGCGGCGCGGTAAGGCATTGGGCCCAGATAGTCCTTTTTACCAACATCGACGCCGTTGTGACGCAAAATGGCGTAAGCAGTGGTGATGTGAAAATAGAAATTCGGCAGCATGTGCTGGATTAAAAACTCCTCCCCAGTCAGGGTTTTCCCTTCCCAGCGTGGCTGCGTGATCACCTGCGTGGCGGCTTTGGCAAAATCAGCGGCGCTAAAAGTCGCCAGATAAGCCTGGGTGTCGCGAATGCGCTGCTGTAACTGCTCCAGCGTGGTCTCGTCGTCGGCATGTTTTGGTGCCTGATCCACAGTGCCGGTTAAACGGGCCACACCCAGCTTGGCGGTGTCACAGGCGATCTGCACCTGACGGATCAGCGCAAACTGGTCCGGTGCCAGCCGGCTGTTTAACAGCACTGACACGTCAAATTTTTTACTGTCGGCATAAGCGGCCGCTTTTTGCAAAATAGCGCTGAGGTTATCCAGCATTTTGTGAAATTGTGGCACTGTCAGTTGGTAAATCATACGTTGCTCCGTTTGAGGCCCGATGCCTGTCGCACAGACATGGGCGCGCACTGCGACAATTTCAAGGATGCGTTACTTGCAGAGCACCACAACGCAGGTTAATTTGTGCTTTCTGCTTTGCCCAACCTAAGTTTTTGAGGACACCCATGGATGCGATCTGGTCTGCAGTGGCGATAGCCAGTGCTTTAGCGGTCGGGGCCGTGAGCCCGGGCCCGAGTTTTATCGTGGTGGCACGGAACGCCATCGCGCTGTCACGCCGGCATGGCCTCGCGACAGCATGTGGCATGGGGCTTGGCGCCGGTACTTTTGCCGTGCTGGCACTGCTGGGCGTACATGCGGTGCTGACCGCAGTACCGATGGCATTCTGGGCGCTCAAGGTCGCAGGTGGTTTGTATCTGCTGTATCTGGGCTATCTGATTTTCCGCGGAGCCAAAGCGCCGTTGCAGGTCCAGACCGACACGCCGGTGGCAATGATGAGCTTGCAACGCGCTTTTTTCGGCGGTTTATTCACTCAGCTCAGTAATCCGAAAACGGCGATCGTGTTTGCCAGTGTGTTTTCCGCTTTATTACCAGCCACTATTCCACTGTGGTTTTATGCAGTCTTACCGCTGCTGGCCATGATCATCGATGGCGGCTGGTACATTCTGGTGGCGTATGTGCTGTCGGCTGAAGCGCCTCGTCAGGCTTATCTGAAGTTTAAAACCGGCATCGACCGCACGGCTGGCGCTGTGATGGGGCTGCTGGGCTTAAAACTGGTAACCAGCCTGCCGTAGCCGATAAGTTTTTTGTCGATTTCAGCAATAACAGCGCCGGCGGCGCTGTTATTGTTTTCAGAGGAAAAACTTTTACAAATGCGTCTGTAAAAACTTCAGATAGGCTTGCTGAGCACTGATGCGGTTGGCTTTTTTCACGAAACCATGGCCTTCATCCGGGAACAGCACGTACTCGACCGGCACGCCGTTTTTCTTGATGGCCGCCACCATTTCATCACTTTCTACCTGCAGTACCCTTGGGTCGTTGGCGCCCTGCACCACCAGTACCGGTTTTTTCACTTTGTCACCGTGAAACACCGGCGAAATGCGGCGTAAGCGTTCGCCATCTTTGGCCGGATCGCCAAGCTCGGCATACAAAGATTCACGGAACGACTCCCACCACGGCGGAATGCTCTCCAGTGTGCGTACCCAGTTGGTCACACCAAAAATATTGATGCCAACTTTAAACTCGTCAGTAAACGCCATCGCTGCCATCGTCAGATAACCGCCATAACTGCCGCCCATCACACCAATACGATCGTCGGCAATCCAGTCCAGCGACTGCAGGTATTTTTTGCCGTAGACGATGTCCTGCAAGTCGTGTTCGCCGTGTTTTAAATCATCAAGATGGAAAAAGGTTTTGCCATAACCGCTGCTGCCGCGGTTATTCACCGCCAGCACCGCATAACCCTGATTAACCAGGTGCTGAATCGAAGCACTGTAACCGGTACGTGACTGACCACCGGGTCCGCCGTGGATCCAAATCAGCGCCGGCACCTGGGCAGTAGTGCTGGCTTGTTTCGGTTTGTACAGCAGTGCCGGAATTTGCAGGCCGTCAAAGCTTGGGAAACGCACCACTTCGCTGACGACAAGCACCGTTTCATCAATGGCTTTATCCAGCGCCTGGGTTAAGCGTTCAGCTTTAGGACTGTCAACAGCCCAGACATATAAATTCGACGGGCTGTTGTCGGCATTTAAATAAAAACTCAGCGTTTTACCGTCATCGGAGAATTCAACACTGCGCAGGTCACCGGCCGGTAAAGCCGGCAACGTCAGTGGCTGGCCACTTTGCTGGTCGACAATAGTGACTTTGGTAGCGGCATCGGCGTTGACGCCTTCGACGCGGAATTTATTGTCGTTGCTAAAGCCGATATACATGATGTCCCAGTCGGCTTTGCTGAATAACGTGGCTTTGCCGGACGCGATATCAAAAGCCATCGCCTGACTGAATTCGGATTGCTCGTCGGTGCCGAAAATCAGCGTTTTGCTGTCGCGGCTGAAGCTGTACACCTGATGCGTGATATTGCCCTGATGCGGCGTCACCAGAGTCTCCGTTGGCTTTTCTGCAGAGATATCAATTAAATGCACGTTATTGTCAGCATTGGTGCGCGACTTGATCGCTGCGAGGTAACGGCCATCCGGGCTGATGCCGGCGACGTCGTATCCGCTATCGTTTTGGTAGGCCAGCGTGCGCTGATACGTTTTGCCGTCGTATTTATACAGGTCAAAAAACTTGGCGTCGCGCTCATTGGTCAGCACATAAAAACTGCCATCGGCCGCCCAATCAACAAACATGGCTTTGAGTTTGTCGCCCGGCGTCAGGTCTTTCACTGTGCCGTCAATTTCGCGCACATACAAGTGATGCAGCTCGTTACCGCCCTGATCGGCGCTGTACAGCACCCGGTCGTCCTGCGGAAACCAGCTGACCGGCATCATTGCATCCGTAGTGGATTGGGTCAGCGCCTGCCAGCTTTTGCCATCCATGCTGACTTTGTACAGGTTAAAGACTCCGGTCTCGTCTGACGCCACCAGCATGGCGTCCCCAGCAGCATTGATATCATTACCGATATAAGACTTGGTGGCATAAAACTGTTCTGGCGTGTACTGACTGAGCTGAGCGGCTGGCGCAGCTGCTGCCGGCGCTGCAGTGCTGGCCGGCGCTTCCGGCGCTTCCGGCGCTTTACCGCACGCCAGCAATAAAGCCGCGCTCAGCGCCAGCAGCGGATAAGTGATCGTTTTCATTAAATTCCCTTATTGAAGTATTCAGCACAAAAAGACTGCGACAAGCACTGCCAAACTAGAGCAAAAAAACAGCAGGCACAATCATTAATACAAATATTTAACATAAACAAAAACCGCCCGGAGGCGGTTTTATCAGTAAAGCATTAGTGCTTAGAATTTAAAGGTTGCGGTCAGACCAAAACCACGGTTGCTGGCTTTCATCTCTTCATCTTCGATGTCCGGACGTACCAGATATTCCAGTGCCAGTTTAAACTGTGGTGTCACCGCATAAGACAAACCGCCGCCATAAGCCAGACCACTTTCGCTTTCATTTTGTTTCTCGATGAGGCCATCAAAAGCAATTTCACTTTCATATTTGGTGTTGTCATAGCCAATCAGACCATAGATTTCGACTGTGGCAGCCAAATCATAATTGGCCTTCGCAAAGACACTGTAACTATTGCCAATACCTAACTCAGCAAAATCAGTTGTCACCCCAATACTGTCGTTTTTAATCCCGGTGGTGATCCGGCCTTCGACGGCAAAGTTCGGCTGGAACTGATAACCACCGATGGCACTGATGGTAGTTAAATCCCAATTTACATCAACAGGGCCAACATCCAACTCCACACTGGGGCGGTGCATGGCGGCACCGGCATAAAAACCTTGATCAGCTGCCTGTGCAGCAGCTGTCACTAATAACGAAGCAATAACGATTGGTTTGAACATGGTAATTCCCTTGATGATGCATTTCATTCTGTGGCCACGCTGTGCGACCCGCTGCGGAAATTAACAAAAGAAATATAAACAGGAAATAAATAAAATAAATTTTTATGTATATTTATGTTTTATCTGTTTCATTTTGCAACAATTACCGCTGATTTTCGCTGCAGTTGCCACCACAAAAACGGCGTACTCAGCAGGATAATCAGCAGCGCATACCACAACAAAGCACCCAAGGTTGCCATCAACCCCAGACACAACAAGGCACTGAGGACGGCAGTCAGCCGATAGCGTGCCGGCAGTAACTTGAGGGCCGCCAGCATCGACATCAGATAAATCACCGCAAAGACGCCATTGACCCAACCAATCAGCGCTTCAAGCTGCTGACTAAACGGCGACGACCCCAGGATCACCAGTGCCATCAGCCCGATGATCAGATACAGCGCCCGCTCTGGCACCTGATGCTTGTTCAGTGGCTGAAACCAGGCCGGTAACACACCTTGCTGACTGAAACTCCAGGTCAGCCGCGCCACGCTGGCGGAATAGACATTGACTGTCGCCAGGCCACTACAAAGACCGAGGATGCCAATCACCCACTGACCATATCCACCACACAGCCGATCAAAGGCCTGCGCCATCGTCAGCGATTCGCCGGGCACGGCCAGTGCCCAGAGCAGCGCGCTACAGCCAAGATAGATCAGGCCAACCAGCAGCAAGCCAATCAGTAGTGCCGGCACCATATCGCGGGCCGGATCGCGAAAGTCCTGCGCCAGATGAGTCATCGCCTCCACGCCAAGAAAACTCCAGAAACCCAGAGCCTGTGCCGCACTGATACCGCTCCAGGCCGGCAAGGTCAGCTCAGTTGTCGGTAACGGCGCACCACGCCAGAAAAACAGGCCAATCAGCAGCAACACCACAGCCACTATGGCCAGCGTCAGACCCAGCTGCAGCCGAGCCGACAGCTGAAAACCGACCCGGTTCAGCACAAATAGCACCAGCAAAAAACCTAATTGCCCCGTCAGCTGATACTGCGCGCCAAACCAGGGTTCGATAAAGGACCAGGTCATCAGCAAAGCCGCAGAACCGCCGACCGGCACCACCAGTAAAAACAGCAGCCCCATCACCCGGCCGGCCACAGCACCAAAAGCTTCGCCAACAAAATGCGCCGGCCCGGCCGCGTTGGGAATGGCGCCGGCCAAAGCACCGAAAATCACTGTGATAGGCACCGCCAGCAGCGTCAGCAGCAACCAGACGCCGATCGCGGCGCCACCGGCCTGCTGCAGCGACACCTGCGGCAGAATAAACACACCGGTACCTAATAACGTGGTGGCCAGCAATGCTGCGCCCTGATAACGGCCAATCTGGCCTGTTGCTTTCATTTGACGCTTCCGTTCAAATAGCTGAAAAACACATTCTACCGCAGTCAGTGCCGCCAGTTTGCCCGCTTTCACCGGCAAAATGGCGGTGCCGCCGGCATTTTCACCGGAGCCACCAGACGTGGATAAATTTGACCAGCAAATCCTGCAACAATTAAGGCAAAACGCCCGGCAAAGTGTCTCAGATATCGCTGCTGCTGTGCATCTGTCACGTAGTGCCGTGACTGAACGAATGCGTAAACTCGAACAACAAAAAGTGATTCTGGGTTATCAGGTGGTGCTGCAATCCGCCACGGAGGCGAAAGTCCGGGCATATTTCGAATTGCAGCACAAAGCGGCACGCTGTCAGGAACTTATTCCCTTTCTGCGCAGTTTTGCTGAACTGAAATCTTGTAACGGCATTAGCGGTGAAGTGGATTTGATGTTGTTTGTTGAAGCCGACAGCATGGCGCGGATCCATCAAATTCGTGAACAGATAGATGCCCATCCGGATATCGTGCGGATCAAAACTCATATGGTGATGAACCAGTGGTTTAGTGCATCAGGCACTGAATTGTCGATGGCTCCGGCAGAAGCCAGCACCTGAGCCTGCGTCTTCATCGACAAAAAGCCCGCATTGCGGGCTTTTTTATTTAAAAATCAATTACTTATTCATTTGCATCGTCGACTGCAGCAAGATGCCCTGCGGCACTGCTTTCATCTGCATGCCAACCTGCATATTGGTTTGCATCAGTTGCGCCAGTTCAGCCGGGACCGGCTCGCCAGTGCTTTCCAGGGTGCCTTTGAGCACACTGAAGAATTGCTGGTAATCCAGGCTAAAAGCCAATAAACCCGATTTATTCAGCGCTTCAGTGCTGAGGGTTTTGGCTTGCTGCTGGGCTTTGTCACCACTGAAAATCATTAAGTGATGTTCAGACGCCATCAGGCTTGGTTTGACACCGAGCATTGCCAGCTCGGGAATTTTGTCTGCCAGCGGTAAAGTTTCGCCAGGCGCCGGCAGCTCCACAGTCGCCAGCGCCGGTTGCAGCGCTTTGACACTGTCAAACAGCTGCTTCACATTGCTGGCACTTAACACAAAGAGTGCATCAGCAGTTTTTGGCACTTGTTGCACCGCGTCAAATTCCAGCGCATTCACCTGCAGCGAAACGCCCTGCACGCCGGCCGCCATGCCGGCCATCATCAGCATCGGCATTGGGTTATTTTGTTTCAGCGCAGTTTGCCATTCAACTAATGGTGCGCACTGATATTGTGTCGTCGTCAGATTGTCCCAGATTTTACCGACCGCAGCGGATAGCTGGCCGACATCCAGGCCTAACCCTAAAGACAACATTGCAGACGGGCCTTTCAACTCCGCAAAGCCGGCCGGAATAAAACCCTGCAGCTGCTGTAAGGCTTCGACAGTTTTACTGTTTTCGGTGGGGATCAGCATTTTGCTGTGAACTTTGGTGGCGCCGTTGCCAATCTCAAAGCGGTTTGAGGCAAATAACCCCGGCCAGCTGGTGGCAATCGCTGCCACATCCGCCTGACAGCTGGTTTCACGCCAAGGCGCCAACGCCACGCCTAACTCAGTGCCAAACAACAGCTCGACATCTTTCGCCAGCCGGTTGCCGTCTTTGCTGGTCAGTACTTTACTGAGTTCCACACTGCTCAGATAGCCGACAGAGCCTTGATCTAATTCGTATTTTTTACTGACTTTTTGCAGATAACCACTGTTTTGCAGGTTCTGCTCCGGCTTTTGCGTACCAAGCGCGATGGCTAAGTGCGACGGGTCCAATTTATCTGAGGTTAAGGTCAGTGTGGCCCAGCCATCTTTGACACTGACTAATAAATCAAGCGCCAGCTCTTCATGGCTTAACTGATATTGCCGGTATTGTTGCTCACCGAGCTGTTGCGGGCTGTGACTTAAGCCACTTTGTTGCTCAATGCCATCAAACATCGCCCAAAAGGCTTTTTCATCACCCAGCTCTACTTTTAAGACAGGCGCTAAACCCACCATGTACAGTAGGCTACGCATCTGCGCTTTGATGCCGGTTTTGCTGCTGATCTCAGCCGGAGTGGCCAGCGCAGACAAATATTGTTTGCCAAGCGCCAGCACGAATTTTTCACTGCTGCTTTGTGCGGCCTGCAGCTCTTGATCCAGCTGAGCCAGTGCGGCCGCGTTGTAATACTGCGGCCCCATGCCGATGCTGCTTAAATAACTTGGCAGATCAACCGGTTCTAATTGTGCGGAAAACACCGCTGTATCTGCCGGTACATATTCCAGCGCGCCCAGCTGGCCGGCACTTTGATTGGCGCCGAACTTGTACCAGGCAAATACCCCAGCTGCAATCAGCGTTGCAGCGATCAGACTTTTCCGCATTCCTTACTCCTTGGTAACTGACCGGAAATAGCGCCGGCCACGCATCAGCTACAGTTAACGCCGGCTGACCGTGATGGCCTGACCGGTCATCGCCAAAGCCACAGCTTCAGCCACTTTAATACCGTCAATCCCGGCTGACAGAATACCGCCAGCATACCCTGCACCTTCACCGGCTGGGAATAAGCCCTTGGTATTCAGGCTCTGATAATCGGCGCCGCGTTTGATACAAATTGGTGAAGATGTGCGGGTTTCTACACCGGTCAGCAGGCCATCAGCGCGGGCGAAGCCTTTGATTTGCTTATCAAAGGCCGGAATAGCTTCACGAATGGCGGCAATGACGTAATCGGGTAATACCTGCGACAAATCGGTCAGTTTCACCCCTGGTGTGTAACTTGGCTGCACATCGCCAAGTTCAGTCGATGGTACGCCGGCAAGGAAATCTCCGACCCGCTGCGCCGGCGCATCGTAATTACTACCACCAAGCACAAAAGCCTGTGCCTCCAGTTTGCGCTGCAGCTCAATGCCGGCGAGCGGGTGGCCCGGATAGTCGCGATCCGGGTCTATGCCGACCACAATAGCGCTGTTAGCATTGCGTTCATTACGCGAATACTGACTCATGCCATTGGTGACGACCCGACCTTCTTCTGAGGCTGCCGCTACCACAGTGCCGCCCGGGCACATACAGAAACTGTAGACAGTGCGGTTATTGCTGCCGTGATGCACCAGTTTGTAGTCGGCCGCGCCTAATAACGGATGGCCGGCGCTGGCGCCATAGCGGCATTCGTCGATCATCGACTGGCGGTGTTCGATGCGAAAGCCGACCGAAAACGGCTTGGCTTCGATATAAACGCCCCGCTTGTACAGCATTTCAAAAGTGTCACGCGCACTGTGGCCCACCGCCAGCACCACATAACGGCTATGAAGTTCGCTGCCATCGCTCAGACGCACGCCTGTCAGCTGCTCACCGTCGCGCAGAATATCGTCGACACGCGTACTGAAACGGATCTCACCGCCCAGTTCGATAATCCGCGCGCGCATCTTTTCCACCATCGTCACCAGCTTAAAGGTGCCGATATGCGGTTTGCTGACATACATGATTTCTTCCGGCGCGCCGGCTTTGACAAATTCAGTCAGTACTTTACGGCCATAATGTTTCGGATCTTTGACCTGGCTGTAGAGTTTGCCGTCGGAAAATGTGCCGGCGCCGCCTTCGCCAAACTGCACATTGGATTCGGTATTCAATGGTTTTTTCCGCCAAAAACCAAAGGTATCTTTGGTGCGTTCGCGCACTTCTTTGCCGCGTTCCAGAATGACCGGTTTAAAGCCCATTTCCGCCAGCAATAAACCGGCGAACAGGCCACAAGGACCAAGACCAATCACCAGCGGGCGCTCGGTCAGGTGCTCTGGCGCTTTGGCGACAAACTTATAACTGGTGTCCGGTGCCGGCCGGATTTGGTCATCTTTACTAAAGGCCGCCAATACCCGGGCATTGTGATCGGTTTGCACATCCAGCGTGTAAATCAGCTGAATATCAGATTTTTTCCGCGCATCAACGCCGCGCTTAAATACGGTAAATTCAATAAGTTGTTCAGGTTTCAATTTCAGCCGGGCGCAGATAGCGGCGGGTAAGTCGGCATCGCTGTGATTGAGCGGTAATTTTAATTCGTTGATGCGGATCATCAGGGTTTCCTGTTGGTGTCATGGCGAAAGCGCTGCGGCGCTGGCTCACAAAGCAGAAATAAAACCGCTATTTTACGTGAAATGCCTCGTTTTGTCCGGTTTTATCCAGCCGCGGCCCGTCTTGTAATTTCGGCCTGCTGCATTACAATTCGCCGGAATTTCCCGGCCTTCATTTCAGGAATTGCTGTCATGGCTTTTGTAGTGACCGACAACTGCATCAAATGCAAATACACCGATTGTGTCGCTGTCTGCCCGGCCGACGCCTTTTTCGAAGGCCCCAACTTCCTGGTGATCAGCCCAACCGCTTGTATTGATTGCGGTCTGTGTGAGCCGGAATGCCCAGCCCAGGCGATTTATCAGCAGGATGCTTTACCGCCGGGGCAAGAAGCTTTTCTCGAACTCAATGCCGAACTCAGTGAGATCTGGCCCAATATCACCGAAGTGCAACCGGCGCCGGACGATGCCGACGCCTGGAATGGGGTCCCGGACAAACTGAAGTATCTGCAAACCTGAGTATCCAGCGCTGTCAGGCCTGTTTCGCCGTCACCGCAAACAATTGCTGCTCCAGCGTCTGGCCTTTGGTCAACTGGCGATAACGCCAGCCAAGCTGGCGCAGTGCCATCAACAAAGTTAAGTCAAAATCCGGTGCCAGCTCCGCATCAAACTGCAGCACATATTCATATTTCTGACTGTCACTGACCGCGATCACACCCGGCAGCGCCCGCAGTTGGGGCAGCACGTCTGTATAAGCGCCAGGTTCCAAAGTCAGGGTGACATAACCCTGCGTTGCGGCACTTTGCACCGCGCTTTGTTGCACCAGTTTGCCGTGCTCCAGATACAGCACTGTGCCGCACAGCCGTTCCAGCTCAAAAATGTTATGTGAACTGATGATAAAACTGGCTTCACCGGACAAAGTCGCGATCAGCTGTCGGACTTGTAAAGCATTGACCGGATCAAGACCTGCGGTCGGCTCATCCAGCATTACCAGTTCCGGACTGCCCATCAGCGCCTGCGCGATGGCCACTCTTTTACGCATGCCATGACTCAGCGCCGTAGCTTTTAAGTCCGCGCTGCCGGCTAAATCAACCAGGCTCAGCACCCGGCGGCTTTCGGCCAGCGCTTTGGCTTTGCTCATACCCTGTAATTGGCCGAAAAAACTCAGCTGGGTCAGTAGCGAAAAATTTGGGTCCAGCATCGCATCCTGCGGCAAGGCACTGACCCGACCAAACAAAGCACTGCTGCCGGGTTTATGGCCTAACACTTTTAACTCACCACTGCTGGCCGGCAGATAACCACACAACAAACTGAACAGCGTGGTTTTACCGGCGCCATTGGGCCCAATCAGTGCGATAGGTTCACCAGCCGGAAGGCTGAAAGTCAGGTCCTGCAATACGGCTTTTTGGCCAAAAGATTTACTTAAATGCCGCGCTTCAATCAGATAACTCATAATGCTTTCTCCTGCATCACGATACGGCCAATCAGCAGCAGCACCGCAGTTTGTAATAATGGCAAGCCACAGTGTTTCAGCGTATCCCAGCCTTGCGCACCTAATAACATCGGTAATTGCGCGCCCGGCAGATATTCCAGTACCACCCGCAGATCCGGGAAGTGCCAGACCAGATAACCCAGCAGGCCGGCCACGGCGCCGATACTGACAATTGCCAGGCTAATCGCCAGCCGGCTGGAACGAACCAACGCCGAACACAGCGCCATCAGCGCAGTAAAGGGCAGCAACACAATCAACAGATTCAGCCAGATCACCAGCGCCGCATTGAGCGCAGACAGTGGCAATTCGCCAACCCGCCAGACCGCCAGCACCAAAGTGGCCAATAACGACAAACCGATCAGCAGCGCCTGCACCAGAATCTGCCCGATAAAACGGCCGAAGAAAATACTGTCGCGGCTGGAACGTAAAGTGAGGAAACGCAAGGTACCGCGCGAGCGGTCAGAACAGGTTTGATCTGCGGTGGCAAAGAGCACCGCCAGTGGCATGAAAAATACCGTCAGAGCCCAGTACACCGACAATTCCGGCAATGACCAGTTCAGCAGGTTATACATCCCAACCATGCCGAGCATACCGCTCAGCATCTGCTGAATTTCCGGTTCCTGCAGCTGCACGCTGGCCTGATAAATCGGATAACGTAACAGGAAGTACCAAATAGTGGTAAAAGCCGCCAGTGCAAACCAGCCGCGCGGGGTTAAAAACAAACGTTGTAATTCAAAGCGGCTATAAAGCCAGGTCTGGCGACCAAATAAAGATAAAGCGGCTGACATTGGCACTTCCTTTTTTGCAGTTCAGATTAACTGTGCTGGCAAAGATAGTACCAATATCCAACTAAATGAAATTAAACAATTTTATAAAAAATGGCGGCAGCCAGGTGCGTCGAAAACACTAAAGATTAGTCATTTTGACAAAGGTCGGTTGAAAAACCTCAGGCCGAATCACTGTATTTCAGATGTCGTTGACTCAGCCAATAACCCAGCCAGGACAAAAACAAACAAGGGAGCAAAGCCAATAATCGTTGCGGCCAACGGTGCTCTTGGTCAAGCAACGTCAGCAAACAAGGCGCATAAATACCGTAAATAAAGCAAAAAGTCAGGACCAGACCCGACCAATCCATGGCCAACAATTCCACAGTGACACTCCAATCCGCGAAGTGACCATAAATTAATGTCGCAACCAGAGAAATGCAACAATTAATTTACCAAATTGTCAGCATGACCCAGACTTACCACCATTGGTCTTTCCATTTACCGTAATGGAAATAACCCCATTGGCCAACGCGACGCAGCGGTGCCAGCGGAAACTTTGGCAGAGCCGACTGATACAGCGGTAAGTCCGGCTGCGGCAACCCCATAACTTTATCCGCCAGCCGTCTACCGGCTTGCACTGAAAAGGACAAGCCGCTGCCACAATAGCCCATGCTATACACCACATCACCGTGCATATCAGCCTGATATAAATGCGGAATGTCATCCAGCGCCATGCAGATCCAGCCCGACCACTGATAGTCGTATTTCAGCGCACGCAGTGCCGGGAAACTCAGTTTCAGCACCTCAAGCAATCGCTGGGCATAATATGGATTTTCGGCATCACTGCCGGTGATGGCCCCACGGCCACCAAACAAAATCCGGTTATCCGGCAATTTTCGGTAATAGTATTTCAGCGCCCTGGTATCCATCACTACTTGAGACGTCAACAGGTTACAGGCGGCGAGCTGTTCAGCGCTGAGCGGTTCGGTCACGATAATTTGCGATAACACAGGTAAGGTACGTGCCTGAACGCCTGGATGCAGCTGTTTGGGCGTGTAGCCATTGGTGGCCAAGATAACTTTGCGCGCCCGCACCTGCGCCTGTGGTGTTTGTAACAACTGCGTACGGCCGTTGGTCTGCCACTGCAGCACCGGGCTGGCGGTATGTACAGACGCACCGGCACTGCGCGCCAGACGCTGATAACCCCAGGCCAGTTTCAGCGGATTAACGCCAAAAGCATCGGCAAAGCGCAGAGCGCCAAAACTCTGCTCATCGGCGACATAACGCTGATGTACCTGGCTCCGGCTTAACAACTCAACTTCAGCGCCAAAGGTTTTTTCCAGTAACCGTGCCTGCGCTTCCAGGGTTGGCACCATTGAAGTTTTGTGGGCCATTCGCAGGTAACCCGACTCCTGCTGGTCACAATCGATGCCGAGGCTAATCAACTGCCGCACCCGATCTAACCCAGCCTGAAACTCCTGGTAGACCCCGCGCATCACGGCTTCGCCCCATTGCTTTTCCATCTGCGCATAAGGTTTGCGGCCGCTGGATTTCAGCACAAAACCAGCATTGCGGCCACTGCAACCCCAGGCAGTTTGATTCGCCTCCAGCACCAGCGCTTTGACGCCGTGCTCCGTCGCCAGATGATAAGCAGCGGATAAACCGGTATATCCGGCACCAACAATTGCGACATCGACATCCAGATCCTGGGTCAGGGTACCATCATCTGCCGGCGCAGTGCCGGAATGTGCGGCCCAATAACTGTCCGGATAAGGTTGGCCCTGGCCTGGTGAGAGGTCATGAAGCGGATCGTACATAAGGACATCCTGATTACTGCAATTCAGAGCGCATCATGGCAAGATAACGCTGAATTTCCAAGTCTTGCGGAGTTGTCATGCCAGACGTCAAACCACCGCTTAATCCGGTCCGTTATCAACCATTAAGCCCGGAACACTTTACCGCCGTGATTGCGCTGGGAAATCAGGTACATGGCGATGGCTATCTGAGTGACGAGTTAATCCGTGTTTATTATCAGCAAGGCCAAAAAGCCGGCCACAACGCCGGCGTCGTCGCGCTGGACAACCAGGGTTTGGCCGGTTTCCGGCTGGCGTTTGCACCGGGTCAGTGGCAACCGGACCAATGGTGCAGTCCAGAGTTATGGCGCGTACCATCAGCGCAGGTCGGTTATTTTAAATGCAATACAGTGCGGCCAGATTTACAGGGCTGCGGGATTGGCGGCGCGCTGCTGAAATTATCGATGCAGGCTTTTGTCGCACAAGGTGCTGTCGCCGGTGTGGCGCATCTGTGGGTGCAAAGCCCGGGCAATGCAGCGGTGCGCTATTTCAGCAAACATGGTGGCGAGCTGGTAAAAATCCATCCGGATAAATGGCGGCAAGACAGCCTGAACGGCTATGAATGTGTACGCTGTGGCTTTGATTGTCATTGCGATGCCGCCGAAATGATTCTGCGGCTGGCGCATACAACGGCGGGCTGAAAAAACAGTTTCCTCTGTTTGCCGGGATGACAAACAGCAAACAGAAGAAACTGCGGGAGAGCCGGAAGCTGACCCAGGCGCAACAAGCCGCACTGGTCAGGGGCCAAGATCTATATCAGCGATACAGACAACACATCACACCGTTTCACGTGGAACCCACACTTGTTGCACAACAATGACTGGAAAACAACAAATGTAAGCGGTTACATGAAGCTTCAATATGACAGAGCGCCTGCCACGATGCAAGCGCTGACAACGGATATTTCCGCTAAAGGATTACCAGTTTCAGCCCGCCAGCGCAGTCAACTCAGCAGGCTGTATCGCTACCGCCGCAGTGCTGGTCTGACAATAAGCCTGTGGATTGAGCCGGCATTGCAGATACTGCAGAATCACTTTTACCCCGGCTTTCATATGCACCCGGTGCGGATACACCAGATGCACCGGCAGCGGCTCCGGCATATATTCAGTCAGAATGGGCACTAACCGGCCAGCATCAATTTCATCGGCCACCTGATAACGGGTGACATACATCAAACCAACCCCGGCCAGCACCGCCGGTTTTAATGCTCTGTTACTGTTGGCATGCAATGGCCCTTGGGTCAGTACTTCCAGCGGCTGGCCCTGGTCTGAAAAACGCCAGTATCTTTCCTGTGGACTGTTATCTGTACTGAGACAGCTATGTTGGGTTAAATCCCGTGGGTGTTGCGGGATGCCCGCCTGTGCCAGATAAGATGGCGCACCAACCAGCACTATCGGCAATTTGGTCAGTGGCCGGGCGATCAGGCTGGAGTTTGCCAATTTGCCAAAGCGGATCGCCACATCAACTTCTTCACCGACCAAATCAACCAGCCGGTCGGTTAAGTCCAGCTCGACCCGTAATTTCGGATAACGCTGCAGCAGTTCCGGTAACAAAGGCGCGATAATTTTACTGCCGTAGGTTACTGCCACACTAATACGGATAGTCCCGGCCGGTTCGTCACGCATTTCGTCCAGATGATGTTCCGCCTGATCGGCCTGGCGCACCACCTGCTGGCAGTAAGCAAAAAACGCCTGACCTTCCGCCGTCAAACGGATTTGTCGGGTGGTACGCTGCAACAGCCGCACCGACAGATGCTGCTCCAGCCGGCTGATGGCTTTACTGACCGCGCCTTTGGACATTTGCAGTGCCAGCGCCGCCTGGGTAAAACTGCCAGTTTCAGCCACCCGGGCAAAAATCGCCATATCACTTAACCGCTGTAGTAATGACATCAGAACCTCCCACCAGAACATTTTAGCTACGGCACCTTGTAGTTTGGTAAGCGGACAGCAGAGGAGCCGGGAATTGCCTCAGGCAAGGCGACAGGGCGAAGGAATAGTGG
>SSFI01000116.1 GCA_008015325.1 Rheinheimera sp. | reverse complement strand
GCACGCTGAGAGTAAATGGTAACCGATTAGATAACCATTGATTGTTTATAAAGTCAAGATCAGCGAAAATAGCGGCCAATTACGATTAACACGACGGATTTGACAAGCGAAGAACTGAAAAGAGAGTACTTCCAAAAGTGTGTACAAATCCGTGTACAAACTAAAAGAATTTATACATGGCAAACCAAGATTTTCTTAATGAAATCAATAAGCGAAGGACCTTTGCTATCATCTCTAACCCGGATCTGGTTGAGCGCTGGCAACACGACTGGCCATTAACGGCGCCGGATCAAAGCACTTTCTATACTCAGGATGCCAAGGGCTACAGCGATTACCCGGCTTACCAGGGCTGAGCCTGTCACTGAGTGGCCCGAATAACAACGGCGGTGCAACACCGCCGTTGTTATGTTTGCTGTAAATGAATTGCAAATTTTCTGCCGGCAGAGCTTCTCAGTTGTGGGCCTGATGCTTTATCTTGCAGACAGACCTTGCCAGCTGAACTAACTCCGATGACTGATTTTATTGAGATCTACGACGATGCGTTAAGCCCTGAACTCTGTCAGGCCATTATCAACACTTTTGAGCAAAGCCCGCATCGTACGCCGGGCCGTACCGGTGGCGGCGTCGACCCGAGCAAAAAAGTCAGTACTGATTTGTACCTGAACGACCACGCTGAATATCAGGCGCTGTTGCAGCAAATCATCGCTGTGACCGGCCATTATGCTGAACAGTATTTTCGCAAATATCATTTTGCGCTGATTGCACCTGTGGCTTTGACTATCCAGCATCCGGTGACCGGCGAGCCGGTCAATCTGACCCATGAAAATTATGCTGAGCTTGGTGAAGCACGCGCCGGTGACTATATGCGGCTGTTATACCGGTTGGGGCCGATTCAGGCACAAAAATATGACGCCGGTAAAGGCAACTACAACTACTGGCATTGCGAAGTCTATCCGCAGGCGCCGCTGAACGAGCCGCTGCACCGCACGTTGTTGTTTATGTTTTATCTCAATGATGTCGCCGAAGGCGGTCAGACTGATTTTTATTATCAGCAGAAATCTATTCAGCCAAAAGCCGGCCGCATGGTCATAGCGCCGGCCTACTTTACTCATACCCACCGCGGTTGTGTGCCGGTGTCGAATGACAAATACATCCTGACCAGCTGGATTTTATTGCAGCGCGCCGAGCAACTGTATGGGCAGTCGTGAGTACGGTTCAGATCCTGAAGTTATAAAGCCGCTGCCTGTAGCTGGTTTAGATTGTTAAAGCGGTATTCGCTTTGCTGATGTTCTGCATACAATTTGTACTTCTGCAGCAGCTGGATCTGGCTGCTGCATCCGTTGTGACTGTCGTTTTAGCGCAGTGCTGTAATGAAACATACTGGATTTGTTAACGGTACATGACTGGTGCGTTGCGGCGTATTTGGTCTAACGGAACTGGCATGCCGCCTTGGCGCATTGTTAATTAGCAATTTATAATTTAAAACCTCATTTTTGACAGAGCAATGGAATGTCGCCGGTCAATATTGTCATTGCCGATGCTGAGCCTGATGCTGCAAGACAGTTGGGGCAGCTCATTGACACTTACCCCAATTTGCAACTGCTTGGCGCCTGTGCTGATTTGCCGGATACGTTAAAGGCGCTGCGTTGTGAGAGTGTTGATTTGTTGTTTGTCGACTGTCAGTTGCCCGGACTGTGGGGGCAATCCGTGCGTTTGCCTGACAAAACTGTGACACAGAAACCTTTGTGTGTGGCGATGAGTCACAGCGAGCAGGACGCCTTTCAGGCAATAGCCCATTTTGCTTTCAGTTTTTTGCTCAAACCGGTGGGCCGGCCAGAGCTGGCGAAGGTTTTGCTGAACGCCCACTCACTGTTGCTGCAGTCACCACATCATCTCTATAGTCCTTACCCGCTGAAAATATGGTTTGCCCGTGGTCATGAGGTGCTGGCGCTGGATGAACCCGGCGTGCTGATGATTCAGGCCGCCGGAAACTATCTGTGCATCCATACCACCGGCGGCAATTACGTGGTCCGGGATACGCTGAAAGCAGTGTTACCGCGCCTGCCCAGGTCTTTTGTGCAAATTCACCGTTCTACACTGATTAATTTGCATCATTTGCGCAGCATGTCGATGCGTAAAGGTGTGTTGATTGCTGAACTGAGCGATCACAGTGTATTGCCGGTCTCGCGCCGGTTCAGGACTCTGATTGAGCCGCTGCTGCGCGATTTCCCGCTACAGTGACTTTGGTCACTGCAGCCTGACCGTTTATCCCTCCGTCACAACAACTGAACCGTTACTCCCATGCCCCATTGAGCTTTATTTGCAGGCTGGCAAACTGCCTGCGGTGGCCATGGGGGTCACGTTTACCTGAGGATAAGGTCATGAAAGTCATGTTATGGTGTACAGTGGCAACACTTTGCTGTGGACAGCTGCAGGCTGGCTCTTTTGAATACAAAGCCTTTGCAGAACAGGCGTTGGTGAAAATTTGCAGTGAAACCCAACAGGACGATCGCTACGGTCTGAAAAAGACCTTGAAAGAAAACCGCATTAAGGTACAAACTGCGGTGGACAAAGTGGTTTGCAATGGCATGCCGCTGGCTGCATTTGCGCGTTATGAGCAGGCGCATAAAGTTGCCCAAATGCTGGCGCCCTATGAAAAACGCGGCAAAGGCCATGTTGATATCCGTGATATCAGCCCAGCCAACTGAAGTAACCAGCGAGCCGCTCACCAAACGACAATCTGGCAGTGGTCGTTTGGTAGCTCAAATTGCGTTGTTTCAACCCGCCGGCCGGATCATCTTCAGATGCGGAATGTCGTCTTCAAGATAAGGTTCGCTGGCGGCGACAAAACCCATGCTTTCGTAAAAACGCTGCAAGTAACACTGCGCGGAAATATACAGGTCCAGTTGAGGCCACTGTTCGCTGGCAACCGCAATGGCTTTGGCGACCAGTAATTCACCAAGACCGAGCCGGCGTGCGGTTTGTGCCACACAAACCCGACCAATCGCCGGATGCCCCGGATAACTGACATCTGGTGGCAGCACTCTGCTGTAACCGAGGATTTTATCGTGTTTTTTCAACAGGATATGCAGCACGCCCGGTTGTAAATCTTTGCCATCCAATTCTGGGTACGGACAGTTTTGCTCTACCACAAAGACATCGACCCGCAGCTGTAACATCTGGTACAGCGTCAGACTGTCTAACTGCTCAAAAGGTACAATTTGCCATTCCATCATCGGTGCTGTTTGCCTCAGTTGCCGTGCAGGGATGGC
Source organism: Rheinheimera sp. (assembly GCA_008015325.1). Classification (GTDB taxonomy): domain Bacteria; phylum Pseudomonadota; class Gammaproteobacteria; order Enterobacterales; family Alteromonadaceae; genus Pararheinheimera. The sequence continues at coordinate 20,559 of SSFI01000116.1, read as the reverse complement.
CGCACTATACCAGAGCCCGGCAGTGCTGTGTCAGCCTCTGTATACGCAACTTTTGTCTAATCCGGCCAACGCAGGCCACCGCTTGTCATACAAATGTCGACTGGATGTCGCAAAACTGTCGATGAATCGTCACTTGGATGACATCTGGGAAAGCTCTAATACCGGCGGAACTTTTTGAACTGTCACCGCCGGAGCGCTCATGTATAACAAGCAGCAAAACAATAAGTTAGATTTCGACAATAGCGGCGTCGATCCGCAGACCAATTTCTCCGACAACCCGACGTTCAGCGACATAGTTGCGACCCGTCGTGGTTTTTTAAAAGGTGGTATCGCCGCAGCTGTGGCTACTGTATTCGGCGGCACTCTGGCTGGCTGTAACAGTGACACCAAAGCGCCACTGGTATTGCCGGAAGCGGTGAAGCCAGAACCAGCGCCACTGTTGCTGAATTTCAGTGCCATTCCAACCAATCGCCTGGACAAAGTGACAGTGCCGCAAGGCTATACAGCCCGGCCGTTTTTACCAATGGGCACGCCTCTGACCGGCAGCTATCCGGCATATAAAGAGGGTGGCCTCAATACCGGCGCTGAGATGGAACAACAAGTCGGTGCGCACCATGACGGCATGCATTTCTTCCCGCTGGATGCCCGCACCGAAGGCAAAAACAGCAACGAAGGTGTGCTGGTGTTTAACCATGAGTATTGTGAACCGGCAACGTTGCATCAAAACGGCCCAACCGGCGCACCACGTCCGGCCGATGAAGTACGCAAAGAAGTTGCTGTGCACGGTGTCACTGTGGCGCATATCAAAAAAGACGCCAGTGGCCAGTTCCAGCTGGTGCAGGGGAGCCCGCTGAACCGCCGTATCACCGGCGCGACGCCGATGGAGATCTCAGGCCCGGCACGTGGCGATGTGAAGATGGTCACGAAATACAGCCCGGATGGTACCCGTACCCGCGGTACTTTAAATAACTGCGGCAATGGTTACACACCATGGGGCACCTATTTAACCGCCGAAGAAAACTGGGCCGGTTATTTTATGAACGCCGATGCGACGCAGCCACGTGAACATAAACGTTATGGCGTCGGCACTAAAAATGGCCGTTACAGCTGGGAAACCGCCGATTCAGGCGCCGACCAGTATCAGCGTTTTAACGCATCTACCATCGCGACAGACGCTAACCGCGACTACCGCAATGAACCCAACACTTTTGGCTGGATTGTCGAAATCGACCCGTTTAACCCGGACAGCGTGCCACAAAAACGCACGGCACTGGGCCGCTTTGGTCACGAAGGCGTGGTGTTTGCGCCTGTGGTTGAAGGCCAGCCGGTGGTGTTTTACTCCGGTGACGATTCAACTTTTGAATATATCTACAAATATGTCTCCAAAGCACCTTATTACAAAGCCACGGCTGGCGGCCACCTGCTGAACGAAGGCACGCTGTATGTCGCGAAATTTAATGCCGATGGCAGCGGCGAGTGGTTAGCGCTGGATTTCAACTCCGAAAAGTTCCGCGCGGCGGCGCTGGCGAAAAACGTCGAGTTTGTCAGCCAGGCTGATGTGTTGATCAATACCCGTTTAGCAGCCGACGTGGTCGGCGCCACTAAGATGGACAGACCGGAGTGGGGCGCTGTGCACCCAACGACCGGCGAAGTGTATTTCACCCTGACCAACAACACGGCGCGTACTGCGGCTCAGGTCGATAAAGCCAACCCACGTGCCAATAACGCCACTGGTCATATTATCCGTTGGCGTGAACGGCAGCAGCCACAGGCGTTAGCCTTTGACTGGGATATCTTCCTGCTGGCCGGTGATGTCGGTACTGAAACACCAGGCACAGGCCTGAAACTGAGCGCTGACAACCATTTAGCCAGCCCGGACGGCCTGGTCTTTGATAAAAACGGTTTATTGTGGATCCAGACTGATATGAGCGGTTCACAGCAAGCTTCTGGCCCATATGGCAATAACCAGATGGTGGTGGCAGACAGCAAAACCCGTCAGATCAAACGTTTCCTGGTGGGGCCTGTTGACTGTGAAGTCACCGGCATCAGCTTTACACCGGATATGAAGACGATGTTTGTTAACATTCAGCACCCGGGTGACCGCTCGACTGTGACCAAACTGACCTCAACCTGGCCAGCCAATGACGCGACCAGCCGGCCACGCTCGGCAACTGTCATTGTTACCAAAGACGATGGCGGTGTAATTGGTTCTTAAGTGCTGAAGTGGTTGTCACATTAAAACTGAATGGCCGCCGAACAGCGGCCATTTTATTTCCGCCTATCAGCAAATAAAGCCATCAGTTATATCGCAGCAGCGCTACCTGCCTGCCTGCGTTTTACCGTATAATCTGCTGGTTTTTTCTGCGCACCGGCGCAGTTGTGTTTGTCCTGCCAGAGCGTATTGTAATTAATTGAAAAAAGTCCTGTTCCGTATCGCTGTTTCCAAATTACTGCTGGTTGCGGTGTTATTGCTGTCGCTGGCGCTGAGTTATATTCCGGATCAGCCTTTTCATGTGCCTGGCGCGGACATCGCGCAGCAAAATTTCCATGTTATTGAATTTAATGACGAAGGTCAGCCGCATAATCCGGCGCAGCTGGCCGGCCTCAAAGCCCGCATCAGTCAGAGTAGCGCCAAACCTGAGCTGCTGATTTTTATCCACGGCTGGCACCACAGCGCCAAACCGGATGATGAAAATTTCATCGCCTTCCAACAGTTTTACCAGCAAATGGCGCAGTCCGATGCACAGCGTAACCTGATTGGTCTGTACATTGGCTGGCGCGGCGACAAGTTCGACCCGCTTTGGCTCGATGGTTCCACCGACGCCAGCAGTCAGGTTGAAGCCTTAGATTTTCCAACTATTTTTCAGCGTAAATCAGTGGCGCGGCGCATCGGCCAGACTGGTTTTTCCGCATTATTAGACGAGCTGGACGGTTTAGTCAGCGCCGGCCAGTTGCAGCGTTACACTGTGCTGGGACATAGCCTCGGCGGCGCTGTGGCGCTGCACGGCAGTAAAGACCGCATCAGCAAGGCGATTAAAGCCGGTGAGGATAATCCGAATTTATTTATTCTGTTAAACCCGGCCGTGCGCGCCAGTGAATACCGGCCGATGGACGAGCTGCTCAGTGTCGACCGGCAAAAACCGGCGATGGTGGTGCTGCAATCCAAAGGCGATTACGCGTTAAAAGAGGCATGGAGCTGGCTGCGTGACGGCGAGCGGGTGATGGGCAATTCCTGGGCCATTACCCATGACATCGACCGCTGCGTGCGCGGCGATTGCAGCATCCCGTTGAATATTCCCAAAGCGCTGGCCGAGCACGACGCCACGCCAGGCTGCATGATGACTCTGGATAAATCCGGCTGGAAAATTCGTGCCCGCTTACAAGCCCGGCGCACTGTACAAAGCTGCGGCGACGCCAATATGCAGGCGGTCTGGGTGTTGGCGGTCTCCGACGACATTATCAGCGGCCACAACGGCATTCTGACGCCCGACCACGCAGTGGCGCTGTCCGAAATCATGGCGAAAATCGATTTACACCGCAACCAGCTGCCAGTGGTACAGCGCCAGTTGGAACAGGCTGAACAGCAGGCAGAAACGTTGTTAACAGGTGCGGCGCCCTGAGTTTTTATTCGACTTTTACCGATTGCCTGCCACAGGCACAGATTGAATGTGCAGCCTGTTTGCGTTAACTTCTGGCGTTTCAAGGAACAACACCACAAGGATGCAGATGAATTCTTTCGGTTTACAGGCTTTTCCAACGTCACTGATGTTTTTTTTCGTGCTGGCGATGGCGATTTTACATCTCGTATTTGCTGTCGGCGTATTTCAGACAGCGCGACGTGGCCAACAAGATGGCAGTCGTTGCTGGCTGGTACCGCCCAGATATTGGGCGTTAGGTACTTTAATTCTCGGGCCTTTTTTTGCCGCGGTGTATTGGGCTCTCCATCATTCTGCTTTTGGCGGCTTTGACCAAAGCGGCCTGGCGGAAGCCCGGCAGCGCCGGCAACAGACGACTGATCGGTCGGAATAAAAAATGGGGTCAGGTCTTGCTCCGTGCGCCGAAAGTGCACGGAGCAAGACCTGGCCCCATTGTCGTATTTAATGCAGCAAAATTAACACTGTACCGCCTACTGTCAAAACCGCGCCTAACCAGGCGCCGGCGGCGGGGCGGCGTTTGTATACCAGCCACAGCAGCGGCAGGACCAGCACCGGGCTGACTGAAGACAACATGGCGACCAGACTGGCGTCACCGAGTTTTAATGCCTGTAAAATCAGCGTCATGCCAATCACCATCGATAACAATGCATTAAAGGCCACCAAGCCGAGCACTTTTTGGGTCATTGGCAGATAACTGCGCGCCACTTTAAAACCGAGCCACAACAAGACCAAATGACACAACAACGCAGTGGTCATCCGCACCGCAGAAGCGGCAATGGCGTCGATATCGGTTTCCATCAGCGGTTTAAGCATTAAAGTCGACACGGCCTGACACAAAGCCGACAACAGGCCCAGGCCAATGCCAATCCCCAGCTGATGGCTGGAGGTCTCCCAGTGATGTTGTTCACTGGCTCTTTTGCCAAATAAAATGGCGCACATCACGCCGCTGACCAGCAACCCTGAGCCGACCAGCGTCCAGCCCCATAAGGTTTCGCCTAAAAACAGATAAGCCAGCAGTGCCGAAAACAGCGCATGGGTGGCAAACAGCACGCCGGCGCGGCGTGGCCCAAGCCGGTTCATCGACGCAAACAGCGCCGTGTCGCCAATTAAAATGCCAATACAGCCAGATGCTGCCAGTAACCAGAGTTTGTCTGCCGGTAAGGTTTGCCAGCTGCCACTGTACAGCGCGACAGACCACAGCAACAAGCTGGCAAAAGTCATGCGCCAGCGCGTAAAAGCAAAAGCGCCTAAATGCGCCGACGCCGGTGCGGAAATTAAACTGCCGACCGCCCAGCAGAGCGCAGCTGCCAGCGCCATCCATTCAAAATTCACATTATTCCCTAATAATCAAACAAACCTGAAGACAAATACCGATCGCCGCGGTCGCAGATGATGGCGACAATCACTGCACCGGGATTTTGCTCGGCCAGCCGGATCGCCGAAAAGACAGCACCGCCGGAGCTGACACCAGCACAAATGCCTTCTTCGCGGGCCAAACGCCGCGTGGTGGCGACCGCATCGGCTTCACTGACATCCAGTACTAAATCAACCCGGCTTTTTTCATAAAAGCCCGGCAGATAAGCTTCGGGCCAGCGCCGGATCCCTGGAATGGAACTGCCTTCGGCCGGTTGTAAACCGACAATCTGTATTGCTGGATTTTGTTGTTTCAGGTAAGTGGACACGCCCATGATGGTGCCGGTGGTGCCCATGCTGGAGACAAAATGCGTGATAAGCCCCTGGCTTTGCTGCCAGATCTCCGGGCCTGTGCCTTTGACATGCGCGGCCGGATTGTCGCGGTTATTAAACTGGTCCAGTACTTTGCCTTTGCCATCACGCTGCATCTGCAGCGCTAAGTCGCGTGCACCTTCCATGCCCTGGGCTTTAGTCACCAGAATCAGCTCAGCGCCATAAGCCTGCATCGAGGCTTTGCGCTCGGCGGTGGCGTTGTCCGGCATAATCAACACTATGTTGTAGCCTTTGATCGCCGCCGCCATCGCGAGCGCAATGCCGGTATTGCCGCTGGTCGCTTCGATGATGGTGTCGCCGGGCTGGATGTCACCGCGCGCTTCGGCCGCGCTTAACATATTCAGTGCCGGCCGGTCTTTGACTGAACCTGCCGGGTTATTGCCTTCGAGCTTCAGCAATACGGTACTTTGAGTATGTGCCGCCATGCGCTGCAGCCGCACCAGCGGTGTCTGACCAACATAGTCGGCGATAGTGGGAAAATTCGGTTCAGCAGAAACAGACATCTGGGGCTCCGGCGGTGGGAAGAGGTGCTATTGTAGCGGAAAAGCGGCCAAAAACGGAGCATTGCCGTTGTTGATATTCTGCTGGTTTTTTCGCCCTGCGACAGGTTAGACTGCAAGAAAAATGCAAAGGAATGCTGATGAAAAAATCACTTATTTTTAGCATTGGGCTGTCAGTCGCTGTGACCGCGGCAGCTCAGAATACTCCAGCGGTTTCCCCTCAGCGTCACGCGGTGCAAGGCGACGGTTATTTTTTACAAACCACAGGCCCCGGTGGCCAGACACTGCGATGGTACCGGCAAGCGCAGCCGAAATACCTGCTTGAATTAAATAGACCCGGTTTGTATCCGGCGCTGCAGCAACAAGCCCTGCAACGGCTGAAACATCAACCGGTAGCAGACGCTGCAGTTTCAGCACAACAGCTGCACCAGGCCAGACAAAGCCTGGCGCAAGATGCGGGGCTAATCACCGAGTTACGCCGGCAGATTGACATTGAACAGCAGCAAGTGATTGCCGCAGTGCAGCAGTTAGCTGGTGCTCAGGTCGAACAACAATTCAGCCAACTCAGCAATTTACTGTTGGTTTCTGGCCCCGTTACTCAGGCTCAGCTGACGGCGCTGCCCGGCGTGGAGCGCGTCTGGCCGGAGCAGGCTTATCAGGTCAGTTTGAGCGAAAGCGTGCCGAAAATTAAAGCGCCGCTGATTTGGGCGCAAAAGGACGCTAAAGCTCAGCAAATTACCGGGCAAGGTATCCGTATTGCAGTGCTGGATACCGGCGTCGATTACAGCCATCCGGCCTTGGGAGGCTGTGTGGGGACCGGCTGCAAAGTGATTCAGGCACGCAATACCGTCGACAACAACGACGATGTCACAGATGTGCACGGCCACGGCACGCATGTGGCGGCGATCGCGGCTGGTAAAGCGGATACAGGTAATGGTGTGGCGCCTGACGCGCAGGTGATCGCGGTGAAAGTGCTCAATAATGAAGGCTACGGTTTTGATAGCAGCATTATTGCCGGCATTGAATACGCCGTGGACCCGGACGGGAACCCGGCCACCGACGATGGCGCTGACATTATCAATATGAGTTTGGGCGGGCCTGGTGATGCACAATCGCCGATTAGTCAGGCGGCGGAGCAAGCAGTGCAGGCTGGCGTGACTGTTGTAGTCGCTGCTGGCAATAGTTACGACTATCTGACCATCGGCAGCCCGGCCGCGGCGCGGTCTGTGATCACTGTGGCCAATACCGATCGCGATGATCGGGTTAATTTTAGTAGCAGTCGTGGGCCGCTTGAGGGGGCAGACTATCTGAAACCTGAAATCGCCGCCCCCGGTACTGATATTGAAGCCGCAAAATCGGGTGGTGGTTTAAAACGTCTGACCGGAACCAGCATGGCATCCCCTCATGTCGCCGGGGCTGCGGCTTTGTTACTGCAGGCGCAGCCACAACTAACCCCGTTGCAGGTAAAACAGCGGTTAGTGCAATCAGCTGATTTGATTAACGCCAATCCCGCCGAAGCCGGCGGCGGGCGTCTGAATGTGCTGAACGCGGTCAATCAGACTTTCTTTTTGCAGGAAACCGCTGTCGCGCTTGGCCGGGTGCCGAATGAACAAACTGTGTTCAACGGCACTCGTCAGGTCACCTTTATCAATCCGACAGCACAAAGTGTTACTGTCACCGCTTCAGTACTGAAGCAATTCGAGGCCGGTTTAAAAGTCAGTTTTGAGCAACCATCGCAGCAAGTAGCAGCTCACGGCAGCGCAACTTTTACACTGAATTTTAGCGGGCAAAGTAATGAGATTGCCTTGCCCGACAATGGCGGTGGCGTGGGTGGCTTTACGCTGGCTTTTGATACTGTTGATAAACGGCTGACCGTGCCAGTGTTGTATGAAAAATATCAGGCATTGCAAGTACAAACGGATGGCACTTTAGTTGATCTGCGCTTTTTGGACGACAGTCTGAGCGAAAGGTTTTACGCCACAAATTTCCGTTTAGGGGTTGCTGAGAACAAGCAGGTGCGAATCCGTAAAGCTGACCAGCTCAAACAGGTGTTTGCAAGGTTCAATCTGCCTGATCCGAAAAATTCGCAGTTAGGTTATGTGACCGGCTTCACGTTATCTGTGATGCCTGAGATAGTCGATGGTACGGCGCAACTCAGCATGCGCAGCGAGAAGCTCACTGAGTACCATCAAATTTCTGATGTAAAAATGCAAGGCCAGTCAGTTGATTTAAAAGGAACCACTTTGGCCAGCAGTATGGCGTTGTTAAAAAACCAACAAGTGGTCACCTCGGTTTTATATTCGTTTGTCAATTGCGGATTTGGTTGTGAGCTTAAACCCAGCGCCTTAATGACCGGCGGCTTTAATGGTCCTGAATGGCAATTTGAACAGACATTTATGTCGCCGAATTACAGTGAAAGCGCGCCTGAAGTCTGGTTTTTTTCCTGGCAAAAACCGTTGGGACAAGGTTCAACCCAAACCACTATTAATTTCACTGAAAATAACCTGCTGAAATTTAATCTGATCCCGGGGAAGACCCCAGTGACAGGCGGTGGTGTAACCACGGTGTGGCCTTTTACCGCCAAAGAAGGTGACGTGATGCGGGTCTATCAAAGTGGCCCTTTGTTACTGCCGGAGACAGCACCGCAAATCCAAAGTTATAAAGAAATTTTTGTGTCAGATTCGCATTCTGGCTTCTTTTCAGCGTCCGATACCGGTTCGATTGTCAAATGGCGGATCAGTGAGACCGGCCCTTCGGTGTTGGTGAAAGCCGTGGATTTTCAGACCAACCAATTACCGCTAAGGTCGAGCATGAAACTGTTCAGTGGCGCGATTTCGGTGTCGCAGGACAAAGCTAAATTGCAGTTGTCGCAGGCACCGCGTAACAACGCCGAGGGCTACCATGAACCGGTGATTTGGCACGACCAATATTTGAATGCCGCCTATTTTAATCGGGATACGGACATTCAGTATGTTTGCGAGTCTCCGGGAACGCAGCGCTGGGGCGACAAGGTTTTTGGCGTTTGGAGTATGCAAAACCAAGCGTGTCGTGAGATGACGCTTCAGGTGGACAATGCCGACGTCAAATTAATGCGTCATGCGCCTACGATGCACTATGCATTCAGCAAAGATGGCGCTATGCCGCGGTTAACGAATCTTGCTTTGTTTAATCGCGCTCAACTGGCGGAAATCGTCAGTCGGATTGACCATAGACTGAATTTTGATATCTGGAACCCAGAGACTCAATCTTCAATTAGCAAAGTCGCCGTGGATTTCAGAACTGACAGCGGCAATTGGCGCACTATCTATCAAAAGTCAGCGGGGACTGCACACAGCGTGCGACTGCCAATCAGCGCTGAAACCCGAGTGGCAGACTTACGTATTCAAGTTGTGCAGGCTAACGGCAACACAATGACCCAGGTCATACCAGAAGCCCTGACTATTGGCGCCTCTGCAGGTGGTGATAACGATGTCGACAGTGACGGTATCCTCAATTCCGTGGATGCGGATAACGACAATGATGGCGTGGCCGACACTGATGATGCGTTACCATTCGATCCGGCTGAGACCACCGACACTGACAAAGACGGTATCGGCAATAACGCTGACCCGGATGATGATAATGACGGCACGCCGGATGTCAGCGATGCTTTCCCGTTAGATCCGCTCGAAACTACCGACACCGACAAAGACGGTATCGGCAATAACGCTGACCCGGATGATGACAACGATGGCACGCCGGATGTCAGCGACGCCTTCCCGTTAGATCCGGCGGAGACCACAGACACCGACAAAGACGGCATTGGCAATAACGCTGACCCGGATGATGACAACGATGGTGTGGCAGACACCGCCGACGTCTTCCCGTTAGATCCAAAAGAATCAGTCGATACTGACAAAGACGGCATCGGTAATAACGCTGATCCGGATGACGATAACGACGGCGTGGCAGATACTGCAGACGCGTTCCCGTTAGATCCAAAAGAATCAGTCGACACCGACAAAGATGGTATCGGCAATAACGCTGACCCGGACGATGACAACGACGGTGTAGCCGACGGCAGCGACAAATATCCGCTGGATGCAACGCGCAGCAGCGATCCGGTGACGCCGAATGCCGGCAGCTCAGATTCGGGTGGGGGCGGTGGTGCTGGTTTGGGCGTATTGCTGTTTGGTTTACCGCTGCTGGCCTGGCGCCGGCAGCGTAGCCAGATCAGCGATAAGGCAGCCTGACACTATTTGTTCATCAATAAAAAAGCGTCTGCGGGCGCTTTTTTAGTCAGATTGAGCGGAGTTTTTTGAGCTGCCAGCTATTTCCCCGACAGCCGGACCAAATTATCCACAATCACGGCGCTGGCGATGCCGACATTTAAACTCTCGGCCTGACCAAAAGCCGGAATCGTAACGCGGCGGTTGACGCAGGCTGCGATGGCGTCGCTGATACCGTTGGCTTCATTGCCAAGCACGATAAAACCACCGGGATTGGCTAAAGCCAGCTGATGCACTGAATCGCCGTCTAGAAAAGCGCCGTATACCGGTTGCTGCACCTGACTCAGCACTGGCGCTAAATCGCCGTAATGTAGTTTGACCCGCAAAAACGAGCCTTTGGCGCTGGCGATCACTTTGGGATTAAAAGCATCTACTGTATCAGTGGAACACAGTATATGGCGGATGCCATACCAGTCGGCGATGCGGATAATAGTGCCAAGGTTGCCCGGGTCATTGACGTTATCCAGCACCAGCGTCCATTCACCGGCGGTTTCAGTAAAAGGCGCGTACTGCGGAATAGCCACCACAGCCAGCGCCGCGTTGTTGCTGGTAAAAGTGCCGACTTGTTCCAGTTCGCTGGCGGAGCAGGGGTGGCTCATCTCGGCGGCATAGGCAGTTTCGGGATAACGATCAAAAAAATCTGCGGTGCCAAACAAGGCTTTGACCGGCCAGCGCGCAGCCAATACTTCCAGCACTGCTTTTTCGCCTTCAACAAAAAACAGCTGTTCTGCTTTTCGAAACTTCTTTAAATGCAGTGACTTAATTAGTTTTGACCACTTCTGGCTAATCATAAAAACCCTTGTTTATTCCCGATGCTTGTTATTCACGCAACTGGTACTTCAGCTCACCGCCGACATAAGTCGCCAGCACTTTGGTCTGCCACAGCTGTTCCGGTGCGACTTTGACAATGTCGCGGTCGACCAGAATAAAGTCAGCCCACATGCCAGGCGCGAGGCTGCCCATCGTCTGGTCCTGGAAAGCACCGTACGCGGCATCGACGGTAAAGCTGCGTAGCGCCTCAACCAGCGTCAGTTTTTGCTCCGGCAACCAGCCACCGGCCGGCTGATTTTGCTGGTCCTGCCGTGTCACTGCGGCATGGATACCAAAAAATGGATTGGCGAGCTCCACCGGATAATCCGAACCACCAACAATGCGGTTGCCGTCATCGACCAGCGAGCGCCAGGCATAAGCCCCGCGCAGCCGCGCCACACCTAAACGTGCGCCCGCCATGTTTTTATCCGAAGTAGCATGAGTCGGTTGCATCGACGGCAACACATGCAAAGCGGCAAAGCGCGGCAAATCTTTTGGCGCGACGATTTGTGCATGTTCAATGCGATGACGGCCAGCCTTACGCTGCACTTCAGTCTGCAGGCTTTCAAAGCGGTCTAATGCCAGCTGGTTGGCATAATCGCCAATCGCGTGGACATTAGCCTGAAAACCGGCGTCTATGGTCAGTTTCATCACGGCGGTGAGTTTGTCCGGCTGAGTGACTAATAAGCCTTTTTCTTTGGGTTTATCGCTATAAGGCGCCAGCAAGGCCGCACCCCGGCTACCAAGCGCACCATCGCCATAAATTTTCACCGATCGCACATCGAGGAAGTCCAGCGGGTCGTCAACCGGGCCGGCTTTTAACCAGGCTTCCAGCGCCGGATCTGTTGCTGACAACATCGGATAGAGCCGCAGCGGTAACTGTTTAGCCTGACGTAATTGCTGGTAAGTGGCGAGATTTGCTGCGTCGATGCCAGCGTCATGGGTGCTGGTAATGCCAAGCGACAACAGATGGTTAAATGCCGCGTTTAAAGCACTGACGCGCTCGGCTTCATTGATGGCCGGAATTTGTTTTTCCAGCATCAGCATAGCGTTGTCGATCAGCACGCCGGTGGGTTCGCCGTTGGCGTCACGCACAATCTGGCCACCCGGCGGGTCTATGCTGTCTTTGCTGATGCCGGCCAATTGCAGCGCTTTGCTATTGGCCCAGCCGGCGTGACCGTCAACGCGACTGAGCCAGACCGGTTTGTCTTTGATCACTTCATCGAGTAGCTGTTTGCCTGGAAATTGCTGGCTGGGCCATAACACCTGGTTCCAGCCACGGCCTAAAATCCACTGCGCCTGCGGATTGGCTTTGGCAAAAGCAGCGGTTTTTGCGACAGCCTGCGCTTCGGAGCTGCTTTCGCGTAAATCAACCTGACTCAAGTTCTGACCAAGGCCGAGCACATGACCGTGACCGTCAATCAGGCCTGGCAATAAAGTGCGGCCTTGACCGTCGATTTTGCTGGCTTCAGGAAAGTCTTTGGCAATGCCCTGACCGCGTGCCAGCACTTTGCCGGTGGCGTCGTCAAACACCAGTTCAGAAAACGACAGCAGCTGGCGTTGGTCGTCAAAACCATAACCTTTGATATTGCTGATAAGCACAGGCGCGGCGTGCGCCGACAGGGTGAAACAGCCGGAAATCAACAAGGCCAGCAGGGACTGCCGGCGGGACAGAAAAGACATCGCAAACTCCGTGTACGTGGGCCTTCGCGCCTTGCCGGCCTATGCGGCAAGGCGCGAAGGCAAACCTGGGTTTGGGCGTCAGCGGCGGTTTTTCTTGGTGCGGCGCGCCCGTTCTTTATCACGCTCCGCTTTTTCTTTGGCTTTGCGGGCTTCTTCTAACTTAGCATTGGTGACTTCTGCTGTCACCATTTCAGGGGTTTCCAGCGTGATGGGGCCAAACAGGCCGGCGCGTAACTCATTGATAAGGATGGCGCCTGCTTTGGTCACATCAACCACACCGCCTTTGGCCATACAGCCGCGTTTGGCACCAATGGCATCAAGCAACGCCAAATCATTTTCCGGTTTTTCTTTTAACTGATAACGGCCCAGCACCTGGTCGGCATAATGTTCCAACAGATATTCAGCGGCGAACAGCGCGATGTCGCCATAATCAAAAGCAGTTTCTTTGATGGCGCCGGTGATGGCGAGACGATAACCACAGCTGGCCGGACTGAGTTTGGGCCAGAGGAAACCCGGGGTGTCGGTTAAGATCACGCCGTTATCGAGTTTAATCCGTTGCTGTGATTTGGTGACACCGGCTTCGTTGCCGGTTTTGGCGATCACCCGGCCGGCTAAAGTGTTGATTAAAGTCGATTTTCCAACGTTCGGAATACCCATAATCATCGCGCGCGGGCCACGCACGTCAAAGTTACGGTCTGGCAATAAGGTGGTGCAGAGGTCCAATAAAGCGCGGATTTGTGCCGGGTCCTGCTGGCTGATCGGAATGGCTTTGACACCGGCTTCTTGTTCAAAATGCGCCTGCCAGATGGCGGTGATGGCCGGGTCGGCCAAATCAGCTTTATTCAGCACTTTAATACATGGGGTGTCGCCGCGCAGTTCCGGCACCAGCGGGTTTTCGCTGGAAAATGGAATACGGGCGTCGAGCATCTCGATGATGACATCAACCTGGGGCATCACCTCCGCAATTTCTTTGCGGGCTTTATGCATATGACCCGGGAACCAGTTAATTGACATCACACATCTCCAACACACAACAAAGCCGGTTATTTTAGCCCGAACCGACCTAGAGCGGAAATCTTTCGCCATTGCTTTGCCGTTATTCAGCGAAATAATTGCTTGAATGACTGAATTTGTTACACATTTGTTGGTCTTTACGTTGCGATGCAGCGTATGCTGCTTTGTACTTTTGTATTGGTCTCAGATGAGGAACCATAGGATGGCCCCGGCGCTGCGCTTTTTTTCTGTACAAAACATCTCATCAGGTAAATGGCTGACTGTGTTGCTGACCGGCGCCCTTTTGTTAACGCCGGCCCATGCGCTGCAACTTAAAGCCACCACAGTCAAACTGGAGCACCCGGCCAATGGCAGTCTGCTGCGAATGCCCGGCCAGCCGGTGCTGCTGGTGTCGGGGCACAACCATGAATTTCGCTGGTTAAGCCGGGTCGACTATGCCAAGAACAGCACTGAACAAATCGCCTTACCGGCACAAGTACAGTTTTTTCAGGCCGCAACTTTAGCCGGTCACACTGGCAGCCAGCTGGTGGCAATGGGGCAGGACGCGCTGTGGCACTATCAAAGCGACACGAAAAAATGGCGGCAATTAGCCAGCGCGCCTTCGGCGTATCCGGTCACCGACGCCAAGCGGATGCTGGAACTTGAATTCGTCGCCGATTTGGACCAAAACGGCCTGACCGATTTTCTGGTGCCGGATTTTCGCGCCCTGCAGGTACTGATGCAGCAAAAAGACGGCACATTCCGCACTTATACTTTGCCAATTGCTGCACAAATGCAGATTTTCCAGAAAGACCCGGATTTTTTCCTGAAAACGCCACGTCAGGTCGATTACACCCTGGATGGTCGCACCGATATCGTGTTTAGCGTCGACGATAATCTGTGGGTCTACCCGCAGCAGCCAGACGGCAGTTTTGCCAGCACGGCGACCGTGGTGCCGCTGGGTGTGGGCCTGACGCCGGATGTGCAGGCGCAACAACGCGGTGGCGATGGCCGCAGTTATGAAGGATTGACCATCACCCGCCTGGAACGGTTACTCGACTTAAATGGCGATAAAGTCACCGACTTAGTCGTGCAACAACAGCATTATGTTGATGTGATGGAACAGAAATACAGCTACCGCATTCACTATGGCCGTAACGACAACGGCAAGCTGGTATTCCCAACCACAGCCGATCAGCAAATCAACACCACAGGCGTGCAGTTTGACGTGCAGTTTGCTGATTTAGACGCCGACGGCCGCTTAGATTTTTACACACCGGCGGCCGAGATTGGCATCAGCAAAATAGTGTCGGCGCTGCTGACCGGTTCAGCTTCGGTCGACTGGCTGTTCTACAAACAACAGGCCGACGGCAGTTTTGGCACTAAGCCGGTGCATCGTCAGGAAGTGGATGTCGGCATTTCGCTCGGCAGCGGCCAGTTTAACCTGCCGGTCACTGCGGTACTCAAAGGCGCTGATGGCAAAGCCACGCTGCTTAAAGCGGAAGATGAAGACACTTTACGCAGCTACGCGCCGGTTGGCGCCAAATTGTTTTCTGATAAAAGTACGCGGCAGAATATCAAGCTGCCAAAACGCGCCATTAACTTGCTGGTCAATGACTTAAACGATGATGGCAAAGAAGATTTAGTGCTGCCGTTTGGCGCGCAGGAAGCTAAAGGCCAGACCAATCAAATCACCATTTTATTGCAATAAAGAACAGGGAAACGCGGATGAAGCTGGTAAAAAGTGCGGTGCTGTTATTCGGTTTGGCTGGCGTTGGTGTAGCACAGGCGGCGCCAACCGCCGTGCTTGAAACCACCATAGGGACTATGAAGTTTGATTTGCACCAGCAAGCGGCGCCAGAAACCACGGCGCGTTTTATTGAACTCGCAAACGCCGGCTGGTACAACGGCAAAACCTTTTATCGCGTGGTCAAAGGCCATGTCGCGCAAGCCGGCATTAATGATGACAATCATCCGGATCATCAAAAATACCGCGTCCCGGCCGAGTTCTCCGACAACTTACCCCACATCCGCGGCAGCCTTGGCATGGCCCGCGACGAAGACCCGAATAGCGGCAGCACCGAGTTTTTTATTTGCTTAGAACGCCGCGCGCATCTCGACGGCAAATACACCAATTTCGGCCAGCTTACCGACGGTGACAAAGTACTGGATGCTTTTGCCGCGCTGCCGGTAGAAGAGAAATGGATCGACATTCCAGGCGCAAAACCTATTGCCTTTCATAGCCCGAAACAGCAGGTAGTGATTAAGCAAATTCGCATTGAGCCTTGAGTGGTGGGGCTGTGGATTATTATTGGCAGTTGCGGACGTTTGGGAATCATAAACATTCGGTCGAATCCCCAGCAAACGGCACGGCCGCTTACAACGCAGACACGCCGTCAATACGTCCCTGTAGGCTCGTCAGCCGCTATCCCTGCGGCTGACGGTCTGCTTTTGTAATCATCCGGCCGTTTTGAGAGTTCTTTTGAATCATCGCGTTGTGCCAATAGCGGACATAAAACAGGGGCTTAATTGTACGGCGGCGCGTTGCTTGCCGGTACCTACTGCCCCGATTTGAGTGTAGGTACGGTCAGCGAAGCGCCACCGTACAATTAACTCCTTTTCCTCACTTCGCCCGAAACGAGTATTCAAAGCTCCAACAAGACTTAGGTCCAGAACCCCATTGATTGCGATGACAAGCTTTTTCTTCGGTTGCGGAGCTGTTAACGTCAGAGCAGTTATGAAATCGGGTGGGTGTCTTGGTACTCCGGATAGCCACCCAACAGTGAGAGGTCAAGGAAGAATCAAATGATAGAGATAAAAGTCCCGAGAAACTTTGTTTGGCCGGTGAGGGTTCTGTTTTTAGTTTTAGTGCTGGTTATTATCAAAACTATTGTGGATAAATACCTTCAAGGATACATAATCAGTTCAGGAACAACAAAGTACGAATATGGAAGTGTCGTGTACTTTACGCATATGCTGAAATATGTTGTTTTCGCTTTTGTATTGATACTTTTTGCTGTCAGAACGGTCGAAAAAAAATAGTTTGCGATTGATAAAACCAAGTACCAATAGAAGAAAATAAGTATGTCAGGCAAAGCCGACAAACGGTTGTTCCGAGTTCGTCAGTGTTGAGGGGCAGTATCTCGCTTT
The DNA here is from genome assembly GCA_008015325.1 of Rheinheimera sp. Classification (GTDB taxonomy): domain Bacteria; phylum Pseudomonadota; class Gammaproteobacteria; order Enterobacterales; family Alteromonadaceae; genus Pararheinheimera. Next base: position 3,753 of record SSFI01000116.1, on the reverse strand, counting down.
GATCATCTATCCCCAAACCCCAACAAACCCAGCGCCGGCAGCCACGGAGTGAGCGATCAAGAGTGAGCGCGGGAGGCGCGAACGGGCGAACATGGTGGTGGCGGTGTTGGGTTTGCCGCGATGTCCAACTATTTAGCGAGCTCTTATTCAAACAAGCCAACCTTGAGACCAGCAGTTAGTCTGTCACTGACTGATCAGCCTAAAGCACCTTGCTCATAAAATACTTGGCGCCGCCGGCGAACGGGTAGTCCTGCTGGGTCCATTGCACTTGATAGCCGTGTTTTTCATAAAAAGGCCGCGCCTGAAAATCTAAGGTATCCAGCACCACATAACGGCAGCCGCGGTCGCGGGCAATTTGCTCGGCGCGTTGTAACAGAGCTGAACCTTGGCCTTTGCCGCGTAATTCGGGTGCCAGCCAAAACGATTCCAGATAAAACCAGTTGCCAAAAGTGCGGCCAGCTAAGGCGCCTGACAAGGTGCCGTCGTCAGCATGGATAGCAAGTCCGAGCGGCTGGCGCAGGCTGGCGTCCCAGTGTAAGGCATTGAATTCGGCAATTTTTTGTTTGGCAATGTCGCCAAACTCAGGGTGATGTTGTTCAGTCAGCTGCATTGATGCGACAATCCGCGCGGAAAAATATGCGGTTGTTATACGGGATTTCGCCTAAACCGCCAAGCGAGATTTGGGGTCAGGTCTTGAACCGGGTAGTTGGGGTCAGGTCTTGAACCGTGCATTGAAAATGCACGGTTCAAGACCTGACCCCAAATTGCTCCAAGACCTGACCCCAAATTGCCCGCAACAACTTAACAAGGAAACCCCATTGTTCAGCAACATTTTCTGGTTAAGCCTCGGCGGAGCGCTGGGATACTGGCTTTGCACTGAACTGGCAACCTGGCTGTTGTCCTGGCTGACACCACTGCTGGGCGTGGTAAATGCACTGTTGTGGACTCAACTGGCGCAGCTGGCGCTGCTGATGATACTGGCGTTTGGTCTGCTGCAACTGGCAAAACGGCAAAAAGCACTGCATGCGCTGGCGGGCGTTGTGTTGCTGCCGCTGGCGGTTATCGTGAGCTGGAGCGGCACTTTATCGCTGTACCGTGCTGAACTGGATTTAGCGCTGACACCCGCACTGGCAAAGGCCCGTGCTGTCGAGATTCAGCCTGCGCAACAGCTGGAGCTGGCCTTGCAGTGGCAACAGCAGCAAGCCCCTGGCGCAGCCCAACTGTATGTAGAATTCGCCTCGCCCCGCAAACCCTATCTGACGCTGCATCTGCAGCAACCTGGCAGCTGGACCTTAACCCGTTATTGGCTGCAACTTCCAACTGTTCCTGCTGAGACTGGTCTCAACGCCCTCGGCGAGCCGTCGGAACTAACGCCAGGCAATAGCCGGCATAGCGTCGGTGAATTGTTTTTCTCGCTGCATTATCAGCTGGCGGATTTGTTGAAACGGGCGGCGCAGCCGCTGCTGATTGGCCTGTCGATTGCGCTGCTGGCGCTGGCTGCATCGGGTATTTATTTATTCTGGCAACGCTGGCGGCAAGCTGGTACTACGCAGCTCTTTGGCCAAGGGCCGTTGCGCTGGCATCTGGTTGCAGCCCTGCTAAGCCTGCCATGGCTTTGCTGGTTCTTTGGCTCGGCGCTGTTGACGCAATACGGCGCCTGGGCACCCGAACTTATCAAGCAACACAGTACGGCCTATTATCAGGCCCTGTTTCCAAATCCGCTGCCGCAGCCTTCAGCTGCCGCCAACGAAGCAGTCATGGCAACCACCATGCCAGAACTGGCGACCTTGCTGCAAAAACCGGGCTGGCCCGTCGCCAAAGTGCAGCTGGATTTAACCAGTGGCAAATGGTTATTGACCGAACAGCCGACCTGGCCGCAAACCGCGCCTTATCAGCTGCGACAACAATCACTGAATGCACAGTTGCAGACGCTGCCGCAGGCGGCTTACTGGCAAAGCACCCCCTGGGACCTGAGAAATCTCGGCTACGCGGCCCATCAAAGTCTGTATGCCGGGCCTGCGCTACGCGCTGTACTGGCGCTTGGCGGCGTGCTGGCCATTTTGATGTTATGTGGTGCGGCAGAATCCTATGGCCGCAAACAAAGCTGGTGGGGCCTGGCGCTGCTGCGTGCGCTGGGCAGCGGCTTTGTGCTGGCCACATTCTTACTGATATTGCTGCAGCTACTGCGTTTACCGCCTGCCAGCCTGGCTTTGCTGACGCAACTGGGCATTTGCTGGGGCATATGCGGCGTGGTGTTGATTAGCTGGACCTGCTGGCAGTACCGACTGCAGCGCTGAAGCTCTGAGCATAACTTTTGGTTATAGCTCTGCACTTTTTGATTCTTTTTATCTTGACCGAATTGTTTTAGTCTTACTTCCATCAAGAGATGTTCAGACGTCTGTATATCTGAAGTTTGCCAAAGTTTGTTGTTTGGCCATCAGCACCGAATGTGGAGTAAGCCGTTGCAAGTATTCATCAGATTTGTGCTCAGCAGCACTTTATGGCTTGGTTTCTTCGTTGGCCTGACGCTGACTGGGGCGGCACAAGCAGCAGTCAAAGAAGTGCGGCTGCTGAATGTGTCCTACGACCCGACCCGTGAGTTTTACCGCGATATTAATCAGCACTTTGCCAAAGTCTGGCTGGAGAAAACCGGCCAGAAACTGATTGTCGAGCAGTCGCACGGCGGCTCCGGCAGTCAGTCACGGGCGGTACTGGATGGCCTGCGCGCCGATGTGGTGACTTTAGCCTTAGCTGCGGACATCGACCCGCTGGCGCGCGTCGGTAAGCTGATTGACCCCAACTGGCAGCAGCAATTACCGCATAACAGTTCGCCGTACAGTTCGACCATTGTGTTTCTGGTGCGTAAAGGCAATCCGCTGAACATTCATGACTGGAATGATTTGGTGCGCGACAACATCGACGTGATCACGCCTAATCCAAAAACCTCCGGCGGCGCACGCTGGAACTATCTGGCGGCCTGGGCTTATGGCCTGAAAAGCAGCGGCAGCGAAGCTGGCGCCAAAGCCTTTGTGCAAAAGCTGTATCGCAATGTGCCGGTGCTCGACAGCGGTGCGCGCGCCTCGACCGGCACTTTTGCCCGCCGCGGTATTGGTGATGTGTTATTAAGCTGGGAAAACGAAGCCTATCTGGCAGTAAAAGAATTAGGCGCGGACCAGTTTGAAATAGTAGTGCCGTCGATTTCGGTGCTGGCCGAGCCGCCGGTGGCTGTGGTGCAGAAAAACACTGAGCGCAAAGGCACTACCGCCTTGGCGCATGCTTATCTGGAGTTTTTATACACACCAGCAGGGCAAAAATTAGCGGCTGAGCATTATTTCCGGCCATTACAGCCGGTGCCGGGCGTGGCGGCTTTACCCCAGCTGGAGCTGAAAACCATCGCCGATTTTGGTGGTTGGGATTTAGTGCAGAAGCAGCACTTTGCTGAAGACGGCATTTTTGATCAGATTTATGCGCGCTGAAACAGCCGGAGGAATTCGCTGTGTTGTTTAAAAAATCTTCGCAAAAACCGGTGTTACCGGGGTTTGGTCTCAGTATGGGCTTCACCACCTTTTACCTGAGCCTGCTGGTATTTATGCCACTGTCGGCGCTGGTGCTGAAAAGCTTCGAGCTGGACTGGGCCAGTTTTACCAAAGTGGTCGCCAGTGAGCGCGCCATCGCCAGTTATCAGCTGACCTTTGGCAGCTCTTTTATTGCCGCACTGATTAATCTGGTGTTTGGCCTGCTGGTGGCCTGGGT
>SSFI01000087.1 GCA_008015325.1 Rheinheimera sp. | reverse complement strand
GGTTAGCAAAGCGAAATAATGCCAGCTTTTACCCTGCTTGAATTAGCTCAGCTGTTATCAGCTGAGCTGCATGGAGACGGCGCTGAAAATATCAGCGCCGTTGCCACTTTAGAAAATGCTGCCGCCGGACAGATCACTTTTCTGTCCAATAGTAAATATCGGAAATATTTGCAGCAGACTAAGGCGTCTGTGGTCCTGCTGACTGCGGCGGATGTTGAATTTTGTCCGGTGGCCGCATTAGTGGTGCCTGATCCATACGTGGCTTTTGCCAAAGTAGCGCAGCTGCTGGACAACACACCGCGTGCCGCGACCGGAATAGCACCGACAGCGCAGGTAGGTGCCGATGTTGAGCTTGGACGCGATGTAGCCATTGGCCATCATGCAGTGATTAGCACCGGCGCTGTGATTGGCGACAATGTGCAGATTGGCCCAGGCTGTTTTATCGGCGAAGGTGCCGTGATTGGTGCCGGCTGTAAAATCTGGGCCAATGTCAGTATTTATCATCGGGTGCGGCTGGGCGCAGATTGCATTGTGCACAGTGGCGCTGTGCTGGGTGCTGATGGTTTTGGCTTTGCCAACCAGCGCGGCAACTGGCTGAAAATTCCACAAGTGGGCACTGTCGTCATCGGCGACCGCTGTGAAATTGGTGCCAGCACCACTATTGATCGGGGCGCGTTAGAAGACACCGTCATCGGGACTAATTGCATCATCGACAATCAGGTGCAAATCGCCCACAACGTACAAATCGGCGACCATACCGCCATCGCCGGCTGTACTGTAGTGGCTGGCAGTACTAAGATTGGCAAATATTGCATCATCGGTGGCGCCTGTGCCATCAATGGCCACATGGAGATCTGCGACGGCGTGCAGATCACCGGCATGTCGATGATCATAAAATCCATCACCGAAAAAGGGATTTACTCGTCGGGGATGCCAGCTGCGACCAACCTGGAGTGGCGCAAAAACAGTGCCCGTTACCGGCAGCTGGATCAGATGTATCAGCGTTTGCGTGAACTGGAGCAGCAAGTCGCTGCTCTGACACCTGCCGCCGGCCCGGCCGCCGAATAAGCACCGGGCGGCAACGCTTCTTTTCAGACAGAGGAATCATTTTGGCTACTGCATTAAACACACTGGAAGTCCAGGAAATCATGGCATTGCTGCCACACCGTTATCCGTTTCTGCTGATTGACCGCGTGCTGGACTATGTCCCCGGTGAAAGCCTGACGGCGGTGAAGAACGTCACGATTAACGAACCGATTTTCACTGGCCATTTCCCGAATCTGCCGATTTTTCCAGGCGTGTTGATCCTGGAAGCCATGGCTCAGGCCACCGGTTTGCTTGGCTTCAAAACCGTCAGCGAGCGCAAAGAAAACGAATTGTATTTGTTTGCCGGTATCGACGAAGCCCGTTTCAAAAAACCAGTAGTGCCTGGTGACCAGTTAATTCTCGAAGTGAAGTTCCTGGTAGAAAAACGCAATATCTGGAAGTTTTCTGCCGAAGCCAAAGTCGACGGGCAGGTGGTTTGTTCCGCCCAGATTATGTGTGCCAGAAGAGAGCTTTAATATGATCCATCCAAGTGCGGTGATTGAAGCCGGCGCCAAAATTGGCGCAAATGTCCGGATCGGACCTTTTTGTTATATCGGCGCCAATGTTGAGCTCGGTGACAACTGTATTCTGGAATCTCACGTGGTGATCAAAGGTCCGAGCCGTATTGGCACGGGCAACCATTTTTTCCAGTTCTGCAGTATTGGCGAAGCCTGTCAGGATAAAAAATACCGCAATGAACCGACGCTGCTTATCATCGGCAATGACAACGTGTTCCGCGAAAACTGTACTGTGCACCGCGGTACTATTCAGGACAAAGGCATCACACAAATCGGCAGCCGCGGCTTGTACATGAACAGCAGCCATGTGGCGCACGATTGCGTCATTGGCGACGATGTGATTTTCGCCAGTGGTGCTCAGGCCGCTGGCCACGTCCATGTTGGTGATTGGGCTATTCTCGGTGGCATGAGCGGTATCCATCAGTTCTGCCATATCGGCGCCCATGCCTTTATTGGCGGTGGCTCTATTGTGGTGAAAGATGTCCCCCCTTATGTGATGGCACACGGCTCGCATGCGGTGCCACATGGCATCAACAGTGAAGGCTTAAAACGCCGTGGTTTTACTTCCGAAGTGATTCTGGAAATTCGCCGCGCGTATAAAGTGTTGTACCGTCAGGGCTTGACAGTACCTGAAGCGTTGGCTGAGCTGTCGGTTAAAGCGGCTGAACTGCCACAGTTAAAAGCTTTCACTGATTTTATCGAAAACGCATCACGCGGCATTGTTCGTTAGCTGTGCAGTTCGCTGACTGAATAGTTCGCTAGCCCAGCTAAAAGTGGCGCCGGTCTGCCCCTCAGCAGTTCCGGCATTCACCTGCAGCTTGTTTCAGGATGAACTCCGTGCACAATAACTCACTTCGAATTGGCCTGATCGCCGGTGAACACTCCGGTGATATCCTCGGGGCTGACCTTATCCGCGCATTAAAACAACGGTTCCCAGACGCGGAATTCTACGGTATTGGCGGTGAACGCATGCGCGCACAAGGCTTCCATGCTGTGTTTGACATGGAAGAGCTGGCAGTTATGGGCATTGTTGAAGTGCTGGGTCGACTGCCGCGCCTGCTGCAGGTGCGCCGCGAGATCCTCGCGCATTTTCAGCTGCATCAGCCCGATGTGTTTATTGGTATTGATGCACCGGATTTTAATCTGCCGGTCGAGCTGAAACTAAAGCAAGCCGGTATCAAGACCATTCAGTATGTCAGCCCTTCGGTTTGGGCCTGGCGACAAAAACGTATTTTCAAAATCGAAAAAGCCACGAACCTCGTGCTGGCGCTGTTACCGTTTGAAAAAGCCTTTTACGACAAATTTGCGGTGCCTTGTGCCTTTGTCGGTCATACGCTGGCAGATCAAATGCCAGTCGAGCCGGACAAAATTGTCGCAAAAACAGCTTTAGGCTTTAGTGCAGAACAGCCGTTGCTGGCACTGATGCCTGGCAGTCGCACCAACGAAATTAAATTGCTGGCGCCGGATTTTTTCCGTGCAGCAGCAGCGTTACAGCAACAGATGCCCGGTTTACAGCTGGTCTGTAATATGGTGACCACGCAAAAAGCTGAGTTATATCAGCAGATTAAGGCGCAGGTTGCGCCAGATTTAAATGTGAAGTTGCTCATCGGTCAGGCACGTGAGGTGCTGACAGCCGCCGATGCGGTCTATATCGCCTCCGGTACTGCGACGCTTGAGGCCATGCTGGCAAAAACGCCGATGGTGGTGGCCTATAAAACTAACTGGCTGACTTATCAGATAGCCAGACGCATGGTCAAACTCAAGCACTTCAGCTTACCGAATTTATTGGCCGAAAAAGCGCTGGTGCCTGAGTTGCTGCAGGATGCGGTCACAGTGGAAGCCTTAGTTGTACAGATGCAGCCGCTGCTCGGCAGCAAAGGGCGGGACACTTATCAGGATTTTGTCGCCATCCATCAGCAAATTCGTTGTGATGCCAGCGCCACAGCGGCCAAAGAAGTCGCATTGTTATTAAACCGCACAGCCCCCGGAGATGTCGCATGACTTTAGAATTTAACCGGCCGCCATTTAGTCTCATTGCCGGCGTGGACGAAGTCGGGCGCGGGCCTTTAGTCGGCGCAGTAGTCACTGCTGCAGTGATCCTGGATCCGGCGAATCCGATCAGCGGCCTGAATGATTCAAAAAAACTCAGTGAAAAGAAACGTTTATTATTAGTTGATGAAATCAAAGCCAAAGCATTAAGCTGGAGCCTCGGCCGCGCCGAAGTGCATGAAATTGATCAGCTGAATATTCTGCACGCCACTATGCTGGCGATGGAGCGGGCGGTGGCGGGGCTGCTGATCCAGCCGGAATGGGTGTTGATTGACGGCAATCGCGTTCCTGATGGGCTAAAAGGTCGGGCTACTGCGGTGGTGAAAGGTGACAGTCTGGTGCCGGAGATCAGTGCCGCTTCGATTCTGGCGAAAGTGGCGCGCGATGCCGAGATGACAGCCTTGCATCAGCTGCATCCGCAGTATAATTTTGCCGGGCACAAAGGTTATCCGACAGCCGAACATCTGGCAGCAATCCAGCAATATGGCATTTTAGCGGAGCATCGCCGCAGTTTCCGGCCGGTGCGCGAGCTGTTATAACCACGGCCTTGGTTACATGGCGGAGCATTGATGGAACCGATTTTTGTCCACCTGCGGGTGCACAGCGACTTTTCGATGATCGACGGCTTGTCGAAAATCAAACCTATTGTCAGTGCCGCGAAAAAACAGGCGATGCCAGCATTGGCGTTGACCGATCAGATGAACATGTGTGGGCTGGTGCGGTTTTATTCGACGGCGCACGACGCTGGTATTAAACCGATAATCGGCGCCGACTTGTGGGCGCAGCACCCGTTGTTCCCCGGCGAAGCATGCCGTTTGTTAGTGCTGGCCGCCGATAACGACGGCTACCAAAACCTGACCATGTTGTTGTCTAAAGCCTATTTACGTGGGCATGTCGACAACAAACCGCAAATTGATCACGACTGGCTGGCCGAACACCACAAAGGCCTGATTGTGATTTCCGGCGGCAAAGACGGTCCGCTTGGCAAGGCCCTGATCAAAGGCAATCAGGCCAGTACTGATGCGCTGGTGCAGTTTTACCAGCAGTATTTCCCCGACAGCTTTTTCCTTGAGCTCATTCGCACCGGCCGACCGGACGAAGAGTTATACATTCAACATGCCGTCACGCTGGCAGAAAATACCGGCTTGCCGGTGGTGGCGACCAATGAAGTGGTGTTTTTAACACCGGACGATTTCTCTGCACACGAAATTCGCGTCGCCATTCACGATGGTTATACGCTGGAAGACAAACGCCGGCCAAAAAATTACAGTGAATCCCAGTATTTACGTTCAAGTGATGAAATGGCTGCGTTGTTTCACGACATTCCTGAGGCGCTCGCCAACTCAGTCGAAATCGCCAAACGCTGCAATGTGACTATCCGGCTTGGCGAATATTTTTTACCTGCCTTTCCGACCGGCGGCATGACCGATGCCGACTTTCTGGTGCTGAAATCACGCGAAGGTCTGGAAGACCGAATGAAAATTCTGTTTCCGGACGAAGCTGAGCGGGCGGAAAAACGCATTCCTTATGATGAACGTCTGCAGATTGAACTCGACGTCATTAACCAGATGGGGTTTCCTGGTTACTTTCTGGTCGTCATGGAGTTTATCCAGTGGTCGAAAGATAACGATATTCCCGTAGGCCCGGGGCGGGGCTCAGGTGCAGGCTCGCTGGTGGCGTATGCGCTTAAAATCACCGACCTGGACCCACTCGAATTTGACCTGCTGTTTGAACGTTTCTTAAACCCGGAACGGGTGTCGATGCCGGACTTCGACGTCGACTTCTGTATGGACAGGCGCGACGAAGTGATTGAGCACGTCTCGGACATGTATGGCCGCGAAGCGGTGTCGCAGATCATCACCTTCGGTACTATGGCGGCCAAGGCCGTTATCCGCGACGTCGGTCGGGTACTGGGCCATCCTTATGGTTTTGTTGACCGCATTTCAAAACTGATCCCGCCAACGCCGGGCATGACACTGGAACAGGCTTTTGTAGAAGAGCCACGGCTGCCGGAGCTGTATGCGTCGGACAGCGAAGTCAAAGATCTCATCGATATGGCACGCCGGCTCGAAGGCGTGACCCGTAACGCCGGTAAACACGCTGGTGGTGTGGTGATAGCGCCGACCAAAATCACCGATTTTGCGCCGGTGTACTGTGACGCGGAAGGTAATAACCCGGTCACCCAGTTTGATAAAAACGATGTGGAATATGCCGGTTTAGTCAAATTCGACTTCCTCGGTTTGCGCACCCTGACTATCCTGCAGTGGGCGGTCAACATGGTGAATGCGCGCCATAAAAAGACCAACAAGCCGCTGGTGGATATCAATCATATTCCACTGGATGACCGCAAAAGCTACGACATGCTGATGAAGGCGGAAACCACTGCGGTGTTCCAGCTTGAATCGCGTGGCATGAAGGACTTGATCCGCCGTCTGCAGCCGGACTGTTTCGAAGACATGATTGCGTTGGTAGCCCTGTTCCGGCCCGGTCCGCTGCAATCGGGTATGGTGGACAACTTCATCGACCGTAAACGTGGCCGCGAAGAAATTTCTTATCCGGATGCGACCTGGCAGCATGAGTCGCTGAAACCCATTCTGGAACCAACTTACGGCATCATTCTTTATCAAGAGCAGGTGATGCAAATCGCCCAGGTGTTGTCGGGTTATTCGCTCGGTGGCGCTGACTTATTACGCCGCGCTATGGGTAAAAAGAAACCCGAAGAGATGGCGAAGCAGCGTGACACTTTCCAGAACGGCGCCGCAGCGAACGGCGTAGATCCGGAACTGGCGATGAAGATCTTCGATTTAGTGGAGAAATTCGCCGGATACGGTTTTAACAAATCGCACTCTGCTGCTTATGCCTTAGTGTCGTATCAGACGCTGTGGATGAAAGCGCATTATCCGGCCGAATTTATGGCTGCGGTAATGTCGGCGGATATGGATAACACCGACAAAATCGTCACACTGGTCGACGAATGCGAAAACATGAAACTGAAGTTGCTGCCGCCGGATGTGAATTCCGGCCAGCACAAGTTTACCGTCAACAACGACGGCCATATTGTCTACGGCATCGGCGCCATTAAAGGTGTCGGTGAAGGCCCGATTGAAGCCATTATTGAAGCCCGCGACGCCGGTGGGCCTTTCCACGATTTATTTGATTTCTGCCATCGCGTTGACATCAAACGGCTGAATAAGCGCGTGATTGAGAAGCTGATTCTGGCCGGCGCCATGGACAAACTTGGGCCGCACCGGGCAGCGATGATGGCGAGCCTCGAAGAGGCGATGAAAGCGTCCGAACAACAAGCCAAAGCACAGGCGATGGGGCAGGACGATTTGTTTGGTTCTTTAGCGCCTGAACCGGAAAATTCCGCCAAAGCTTTTAAAGTGGTGCCGCCCTGGCCGGACGAAGTCTGGCTGGAAGGCGAGCGCGAAACGCTGGGGCTGTACTTAACCGGCCATCCAATCAATCGTTATCTCGCCGAGATCCACCATTATGCCACGGCGCGGTTAGTCGACTTTACGCCGACCCGGCGCGACCAGACGGTGCACGCCTGTGGTCTGGTTGTTAATGTGCGGGTATTGGTCAACAAAAAAGGCCGGCGCTGGGCATTAGTACAGCTGGATGATAAATCGGCGCGCTTAGATGTACGTTTTTTCCACAAACAGTTCTCGAACTTCGAGGATCTGCTGGAAAAAGACAAAGTTTAG
>SSFI01000138.1 GCA_008015325.1 Rheinheimera sp. | reverse complement strand
ATTCTATTTGTAAAGTTAATACCGGCGTATTAACGAAAAGTATCGGGACTTAACACAATACTGGCAGCATAAATATCGGATTTTTTTTTGCCGGTCAATGCTTTTACCGGGAACTTCATCGCATCCCGATGGTCGGCCGATGTTTTTATACTTCAGTTAACATCTGACAGACTTATCGTGACCACAAAAAATACTCATTTCAGATCAGCAAGTTAAATTGCTGCAACCAGTCCGGTTATTTTCATTTTTTCTACATTTTTAATACTTTTACAGCAGTAAATTTCCGTAGACAAAGCTGGTCTGATCTTTCCTTTCCGACGATATTGTTTGCAGCCGGGCAAGCTCACGCATTAGACTGTCAGCACTGTAATTTCATACAGATCTTCAGATGCTGAGCGACACGCTAAAATCCCAAATCCGGGCTATTCACCAACAAATGAAAACAAACCTGCCTGGCTATCAGCCGCGGCCAGGGCAAAATCAGTTGGTGGCAGAGATGGCAAACATTGTTGCCGGCAGCTACCACAGCTATGACCGGATTGGCCTGGTTGAAGCTGGCACCGGGACCGGCAAATCGCTGGCTTACCTGATGGCGGCTATCCCACTCGCGCTGGCGCAGAAAAAGACGCTGGTGATAGCCACAGCAACAGTGGCGTTGCAGGAACAGCTGGTGAACAAAGACTTACCGTTTTTTCAGACCCATAGCGGGCTCGACTTTCAATTCAGTCTGGTAAAAGGCCGCCAACGCTATGCCTGTATCCAACGCCTGACCCAGCAAATTCAGCAACCGGAGTTGTTTGCGCAGGCTCAGGTGAGTCAGTTTGCTGCCATGCAGGAACAATGGAAGAGCCGCAAATGGCTCGGCGATCGCGATTCTCTGTCAGAAGCCTTACCAGAACAAAGCTGGCAGCTGATCCAGGCGGATGCCTATCATTGCCCGCGTCAGCACGCCGCCCACCGGAACTGCCCTTTTCATCTGGCCCGCGCGGAAATTGATGACAGTCAGGTGCTGGTCGTCAATCATGCACTGTTGCTCGCCGACTTAGACGCCGGCAGCAGTGTGTTGCCGTCACCGGAAGACTGCATTTATGTGATTGATGAAGCGCACCATCTGGCCGATGTCGGCCGGGATTATTTCTCTGCCCGCGCTTTGCTCACCAGCGAGGCGAGCCTGTGGCAGGACAAAGTGCAAAAGCTGAAACAATTGTTAAATAAGGCCTTATCGCAACATGCCGCCATCAGTGAATTATTAAGACTGGCCGACGCCACCGACGAATTTTTCAGCCAGTTTCAGCCGGTGCAACGCCAAATTGCTGAGCTGTTCCGCCAGCAGAGTAAAGGTGAAGGGCATTTGCGTTTCGCCGACGCGGTACTGCCGGAACTGTTACAACGCCAGAGCGAACCGCTGCGCGACAGCAGTCAAAAAGTCCTGACCTGCATTGATAAACTGTTTCAGCTGCTGCTGGAAAGTGCTAATGATGGCAAACTCAGCACCACACAACTAGCTGGTCTGCAGCAGGAACTGAGTCAGCTGCAGCAGAAATTCAGCAACCAGGCAGAGCTTTGGGCCTGTTGGTCGCAGAGTCAGCAACATGTCAGTCAGGCGCGCTGGCTGGAAGCCGACGGCCCGCATATTTCCGGTCACGCCAGCCCGTTGTCAGTGAGCTTTCAGCTGGAAGATCTATTATTCAGTCAGGCGCATGCAGTGTTGCTCTGTTCTGCGACGTTAAAAACGCTGGGCAGTTTTGACCACATCAGCCGCGATTTAGGTCTGACCGAACACCCGGGTTTACGCCGGCTCGAAGTGGCCTCGCCATTTGCCTATCGGGAACGCGGGCTTATTCACATTCCGAAACTAAAAACAGAACCGACTGACGACGCTTTTACCGACGAACTGTGCCGGCGCTTGGCTGATTTTCTGCGGCCGTCTGAAGGTAATCTGGTGTTATTTGCCTCGTACTGGCAAATGGAACAGGTCGCCGCAGCACTGCGGCAACAAGGCCATAGTTTGCTGGTGCAGGGTGAAGCCAGTCGTCAGGCACTACTGGATTTACATAAAAGCAAAATCGACGGTGGCAACGGCAGCATTTTGTTTGGTACCCAGAGTTTTTCCGAAGGTTTGGATTTACCCGGCAAGTTACTGACTAACCTGGTGATCACCAAACTGCCTTTTGCCGTGCCAACCTCGCCGTTTGAAGAGGCGATGGCAGAAGCCATCACCAAACGTGGCGGCAACGCTTTTTTGACACTGACGGTACCTGCCACCGCACGCAAACTGGTGCAGGCCTGTGGTAGACTTCTGCGGCAAGAACAGGACCACGGCCGCATCATTATTCTGGACCGCCGCCTGGTGACAAAATCTTATGGCAGCGCCATGCTCAATGCGTTGCCGCCCTTTCAACGTCAAATAGATCAATAACTATGGAAGTTCTGCTCGACCCCGTCACACTGGCGCTGCTGTGTGCCGTCGCTTTTGCCGCAGGTTTTATCGATGCGATTGCCGGTGGCGGAGGTTTGCTGACAGTCCCTGCACTACTCACTGCGGGACTGCCGCCCCATCTGGTCCTTGGGACTAACAAACTGGCCGCGACTTTTGGCTCTGTGACGGCCTCTTACACTTATTATAGGAAAAAACTGTTTGACCCAATGTTCTGGCGCCATGCCTTATTCGCAACCGCAGTTGGCGCCTGTATTGGCGTGCTGGTCGTTGACCAAATCAGTAAAACGACATTGGAAAAAGTGTTACCGATACTGATTTTACTGGCGGCCATTTATAGTTTATTTGCCAAAGTACCGCGGGATGACCAGCAACAATTGCCGGTACAAAGCCAAAAACACATCTGGACGCAACGAACACAGGGTTTTGTGCTGGGCTTTTACGATGGCATCGCCGGACCCGGCACCGGCTCGTTCTGGATGGTTTCCAGTATGGCGCTATACAAAATTAACCTGCTACTGACGAGCGGCTTGGCGCGTACGATGAATTTTATCTCCAACGGCGTGGCGTTAGTCACTTTTGGTCTGCTCGGCCACATTCATTATCAACTCGGCATTGCGATGGGCATCTGTCTGATGGCTGGCTCTTATCTGGGTGCCCATACCGCAATTCGCTTTGGCAGTAAATTAATCAAACCCTTGTTTATTCTGATGGTCATGGCTATCGCCTGCCGTTTATTGTGGCAACAATGGAGTGCAGCATGATGGCGACAGAGCAGCTGCTGCAACAACTTGAACAGCAACTGCTGACACTGGCCGCCCGCGCCGGTAAGTTGGATCAACAGCTGCCGGACTGGCAACAACGCGATTGTTTTTCTTCGCAACTGTTTCAGACCCGCTCCCGCCATCTGCTTGATTATGTCCAGGAAAGTATGCAGCTGTGCCAGCGCATTAAATCTTATCAGGGCAAGCCGCAGGTCATGCAATCGCAACAGTTATTGTGCGAAAAGCTGGCCGCGCAGCTGCAGGCGCTGATGCAAGCCTTTGCCAGTCAGGACGTGCGAAAAAAAGAACAAGCACCAAAATGGCGTACCTCACGCAGCAAAACGCCGGCCGACACCAGCAACCGGCATCAGGCCGGTCAGCTGCTGGCACAGCTCGGTGGCACCGCGCAGGCCATGCATCAGCAGCTGGCCGAGTACCGCGGTTTTGAACGTCGTTTGCAGGACATGGTGCAGGAGTCAGCACAGCAGCAACAACCACCGGCGGTCCAGCTCGCTTTGCATGCCCGTCTCGGCCGCTGCCGCAAAGCGATTAGTGCGCTGGAAGCCGAGATCCAATGGTATGAACAGCGGGGTCGCAAATCCTGATGCTGCCGCTGGTTTACCACGACTGTTACAGCGATTTAGTTCTGCCGGAGCGGCATCGTTATCCGATCGGTAAATATCGCGCTTTGTATCAGCATCTATTGCAGGCGGGCATCCCCGACAACTGGTTCGACTGCCATGCGGCACCGGCAACGACTGCACAGCTCGCGCTGGTGCATCAACCCGAATATATCAAAGCTTTGTGCCAAGGCGCGCTCGACGATAAATCGATGCGGCGGATTGGTTTTCCCTGGTCAGAATTTCTCATCAAGCGCAGCCTGCAATCGGTTGGCGGTACAATCCGCACGATGCAGCAGGCACTGCAGCACGGTATCGCCCTGCATCTCAGCGGCGGCTATCACCATGCCTTTGCCGGCGAGGGGGCCGGATTTTGTCTGTTTAACGACCTGGCGGTGGCTGCAGCGGTGGCCTTGCAGCAAGGCGTCGATAAAGTGCTGATCTTTGATTGCGATGTGCATCAGGGCGATGGCACGGCGTTGTTATTTGCCGACGAACCGCGTGTCGTCACAGCGTCACTGCACGGCGAAAAAAACTTCCCGGCGCGCAAACAGCATTCAGATTGGGATATTGGCTTGCCAACGCAATGCCAGGACGTCACTTACCTCGACGCGCTGCACAGCAGTTTTGACTATTTGCTACGGCTACACCAGCCCGACTTAGTGCTATATGACGCTGGCGTAGATATTCATCAGGATGACGATTTAGGCCTGCTGCAAATCAGCACCAATGGCGTGTATCAGCGTGACTTTTTTGTCTTAAAGCGCTGCCACGACCTGCATATTCCGGTCGCGGCAGTGATTGGCGGCGGTTATCAGCGCGACATCGGCAAACTGATACAAGTGCACAGCCAGCTGTTTCAAGCGGCCTGCGCGGTTTATTCGCCGGCGCAGGCACTGAACTGGCCTGGTTAGTTGTGATCACCGGAGAAGTAAAAACCCAGCTGACGGCGCACCGGCGCTGGTAACACCGGCAAACTGGTTTTTGGCACCAAAAAGGTGGCCATATGGAACAAGTCAGTGAAAATGCGGTTTTTTTCCGTGGTGCGTTTTAAATAATCGTGGCCGCTGGAGCCGCCGGTGCCAATTTTGGTTCCAAGCATGCGCTGTACCATCATCGCGTGTTTGTAACGCCAGATCGTCAGATTCTCATCAATTTCAGTCAGGCAGGTCAGCACCTGGAATGGCAGGTTAAACACCGGCTCTTCCTGATAGAGGCTAATAAACAGCGCACCGAGCATGGCGCGTTGGCTTAAGCGGAAACTACCCTGCTGCTGTAACTCGGCATATTTTTCAGCATCCAGTAAGGCGCTGAATTTCGCGCGGGTGCGTTCGATTTCATCGAGCTGTAATTGCCGCTCAGGGGCGGCCAGCGCTTCAATCGATAACACCGTTTGCTGATCTTCATCCAGCATTTGCGCTGTGACCTGCTGATACATCTGCCAGAAGCTGAAATCGCCGAATTCCAAAAATGGCATCCGCTCTAGCCAGGCCTGCACCCGTTCAAATAACGATGGCAGGGTTTCAAAGCTCTGCAGGAACTCGCGGTCTTTGTCATTCAGGCGGTTATAAAATGAGTTTTTATCAAAATCGATGCGGAATTCGCTTTTAAGGCCAAGGCCAATTTCCAGCATTTTAAACTGCACCGACTGAAAACCGGACGCCGGAACCAGATAATCGCGAAACGACATAAAATCCTGCGGCGTCATCGTTTCCATCACGCCAATCTGCTGGTTCAGCAACTGCTGAATCGTGATCACCCGCTTGAGTTTATGCACCACACCGGTCAGCTGCTGGTCGTGGACGACGGGTTCAGCAAACACCGTTAGTACTGCTTTTAATTCGTGCAGGATTTGTTTGAACCAGAGTTCATACACCTGATGCACCACGATAAACAGGGTTTCGTCGTGCGCTTCGTTACCGTAACGCGCGCTTTCCGGCGCCTGAGCTGCCAGGATTTTGTCCAGTTGCAGATAATCGCCGTAGTAGCAGGGAGTGGTATTTTTTTGCATTGTTATAATTCCGGCCCGGGGCCCTGAGGAAGACGGGCTAGTCTAACGTGCACATCGCCGGCTGTCAGCTGGTAGCAGCGGTACCGCGGCGCTGGTCAGTCCGGTGGCGTTTTTGCCAACTAATGGTTATGCTGGCTGGATAGCCCTTGCCTCTTTGCAGCATTTACTCAACACACGGGAGTAGTTGATGAAATTACATGATGATATCCATAACTATTACGAAAAACTGATGCTGGACCATTTAACCGAGCTCGGCCTCGACGACGAACACGACAATGAATATCTGGCTGATTTGTGCTGCATTGTGCTCAATCAGTTGCCGTGTAAATATATTCGTTATGAAGTAGATATGGCGTTTTACCTGCCACAAACCGAACGTTTTGAGATGGTGACCCGGGTCAAAGACGCCGTGGCCAAAGCCCGCGCTTTCCTCGACAGCCCGGATAATAAAAAAGCTGATGCGGTCGCCCCTGCCGAAGCATGAATGCTAAAAATCCACCATTAGATCAGGCGCCGCCAGCAGTGAAACTGGCGGTCGACCTGATTATGCTGCTGGAACAACACCAGCTTGATCCGGCTGTTGTGCTGGCAGCATTACCGATAGTCACCAAAGATTTCCAGCGAAAATTGCAAATGCAGCAACAAGCGCAGCAATAAACCGACACCAGTCTGCAAAAGGTTGGTTTTGGAACACATAAAAAGCTGGGAGAATTTGGGTGGTAGCCTTACCAGCCACATCCCGGCACATAGATCATTCGCTGCGGCTGCTTCCTTCCGGACCTGACCGGGTTCACGAACTACTAT
>SSFI01000005.1 GCA_008015325.1 Rheinheimera sp. | reverse complement strand
TTATAGATCTGAGTTTCGTAAATCTTCAGCTGCCGGGCGGCTTCAGCCACGCCAACACGTTCAGCCAGTTTCAGGGCTTCTGCTTTAAATTCAGCGGTATAAGTCTTGCGGTTCTTTTTGATTGTCATATTCACCTCGTTATGTGATTTTACTCACTTAGCGCGGTGTCCAGTACTACTGGATCAGATCAGGGTACCTTTGGGTTTGGCCGTTGGCTTTACTACTACGTGGTTCTTGGTGGTCGTTACAAAAAAAAAGAGCGTCGTAGCCGCAAAGCAAGGTTAATTATTATGCTTATTTTATTGATTAGTCTTGCCGCCAGCTTGGTGTTGTTGTACTTGGTTAAATCTGCGCTTGGTGTAGATTTGTTTTCAGAATTTTCCCTTGGGTTCTGGGGCTGGGTTAATGAGCTCTAGCCATTAATCTAGTGCGGTACCTGTCAGATACCTTACTCACTTGCTGCCTCGTTGAGAGGCAGCTTTTCAGACGAACAATGACAAGGCCACTTTGATAAATTCGAATTGGCTTTGTGTTCGGCGTTTTAGCAAGGGGGCTAAATAGTATGAATCCTGCACCGAGTGACGATATCCGCCAAGACCCGGCGATCCAAAAATTGTTGGAGCGGATGCCGGATGAGATGCAGCAGAGTTTTAGCGAAGCGCAACTCAGTTATTTACGCGTTGCGCTCGGAGCGCGACAGTGGGGCAAGCATAAAGTCGACTTACGCGGTACGCTGGGGCTGGGCAGCTGGCGGTATTATTACGTGCTGGTGGCCGGGCGCAATAAACGCAGTGAACACCGCAGCCATAAAGCCGGATTGCTGGTCAAGGCGGTGCTGATCAGCATTTTGTTGATAATCAGTACTTTGCTTGGTTTGCTGCTGCTTTATTTGCTCAAATCAGCGCTTGGCATCGATTTGTTTGCAGATTTCTCGCTCGGGATCTGGGGCTGGTTTAAAGAGTTATAACTCGCATGCCGTGCAACCGGATTGCTCAGTTGCACGGCAAGCAGCCTTAGTTGCTAGAGGCTAATTTCTAACCGCTGAACAACCACGCCATTTTGTTGTTCTTCGTCGTCTTCTTCCAATAACCCTACTGGCTTGCTCGGTACAGATTCTTTATCAAAAGCTGTATCGCTGGAAAACTCGGCCGCGCGCTCTTTACTAACTGCGGTGAAATCAAACAGGTTTTTATCAACCATGTGCGAAGGTACAATGTTTTGCATGGCCTGGAACATGGTTTCTATGCGGCCAGGGAAGCGTTTATCCCAGTCCTGCAGCATTTCTTTCACCACCTGGCGCTGTAAACCGTCCTGCGAACCGCAGAGGTTACATGGGATGATTGGGAATTCGCGGGCGGTCGAGTATTTTTCAATGTCTTTTTCCCGGCAGTAAGCCAGCGGACGGATCACGATATGTTCGCCGTTGTCACTGATCAGCTTCGGTGGCATCGACTTCATTTTTCCGCCATAGAACATGTTAAGGAACATGGTTTCAATCATGTCATCCCGATGGTGACCCAGGGCGATTTTGGTGGCGCCCAGCTCCTTGGCGGTGCGGTACAAAATGCCACGGCGCAAACGGCTACACAAAGAACAGGTGGTTTTGCCTTCTGGGATTTTTTCTTTGACGATGGAGTAGGTGTCTTCAGTTACAATTTTGAAGTCGACGCCAATGCTACTTAAGTAGTTTGGCAGCACTTCAGCAGGGAAACCGGGTTGTTTCTGATCCAGGTTGACTGCGACGATACTGAAGCTGATTGGCGCTGATTGCTGCAGGTTCAGCAGAATGTCGAGTAAGGTATAACTGTCTTTACCGCCTGACAGACAGACCATGACTTTGTCGCCTTCATCAATCATGCCAAAATCAGCAATGGCCTGGCCAACGCCACGGCGCAGTCTTTTATGCAGTTTGTTCAGATTGTATTGCGCTTTGGCTTCGGCAGAGTGTGACATTGTGCTACCCAGACTATAAAAAGGCGCACATTATAGCGGATCAATGCCGCTTGCCAATTCCCTTTGCAGCAAGCGGCAACAGAATTCTGCCAGAGTTAATGTTCGGTTTTGAGTGCCAGTACATCGCAGCCAAGCCGGTCTATCACGTGCTCTGCAGTATTTCCGATAATAGCGGCCGACAAACCGGTGCGGCCAATAGTACCGATCAGTACCATCTCTGCATCGAGCTCTTTGGCAATCCGCGGGATCACATCCTCCGGCATCCCTTCCTGCACATGCACCGCATCGCTGCTGATATCAAATTGTCCGGCCAATGCATTGGCAGCTTCGACATGGTGATGTCGCATGCTGTTATTGTATTCGACCGGGTTAAACTCGGGGATCTCAATAGCAACATGGATTGGGGTTCCGGGGTAAGCGTTGACCAGATGGACCTTGGCATTCAGCATCGCGGCCATCGCCTTGGCCTGGCGGATAATGACTTGATTGAGCGCTTTGTGGTGGTCTTTTTCACTACCCGCGTTCACAGCAGCCAGGATGTTACCCTGTTCAGGCCAGGCATGTTCTTTCACCAGTAATACAGGGCATGGACATTTGCGCAAAATATGCCAGTCGGTTGGGGTGAAGATCATTGATTTGAGCACATCATGGTCGTGAGTGCCTTTAATAACCAGGTCATAACCATGGTCTGTCACTGTCTGCACAATCGCCTCAAATGGGCGGTTATGCCAGACGACTTTGACGCTACAGGCGATGCCTTTATTACGGGCCTGATGCAGCAGTTCCTGCATCCAGATCTCACGATCGGTGATCACCGCTTGCCGCATGGACTCGCGTTCTTCACCGGACAGCATAGTGGTCATTTCATAGGAAAAATCATAGATGGATAAAAACGCAGTCAGTCTACAAGCGGTATGTTCGGCCAGTTCTATGGCACGGGCCAATGCTTTTTGCTGTTCAGTACTGGGGTCCAGCACGACCAGAACATCCTGATAAGTTGCCATCGTCATTCTCCTTTGCATTCACAGATTCTGATTCAGTGTAGCTAAGTTAAACCGGTTCGGAATTGCCGATGTTGTGTTGGATCAATACGGTAGCGATTGGTTCCGGCACTCAGCACAAAACTTAAAGCGCGGATGACATGCAGAAATACAGCAACAGAGGGTATAAAAAAACCGCCGGAAGGCGGTTTTTTTAGAACTGGCGGTCTTAACGACCAATTTGCGCCATACCGGCGACGCGGCTCAGCTCTTCAAAATTAGTGATGGTGATGAGTTTGCCATCGACATGGATCAGTTCATCTTTGTGAAAACGTCCGAGCAGGCGACTAATGGTTTCTACCGTTAAACCCAGATAGTTGCCGATCTCACCGCGTGTCATGGTCAGACGGAATTCTTTCCGGGAAAAACCACGGCTACCAAAACGCTGTGCCAGATTGGTAATAAAAGCGGCGAGCTTTTCTTCGGCGGTTTTACGGTTAAGCAATAACATCATCTGTTGATCGCCATGAATATCCTGGCTCATCAGACGCATCAGTTGCTGGCGCAGTTTAGGCACTTGATCTAACAGATGGTCGAGGTTATTGAAGGGGATCTCGCACACCATGGCCGTTTCTAGTGCTTGCGCATAGCTTGGATGTTGCTGATCGCCGATGGCGTCAAAGCCAATGACGTCGCCGGGTAAATGGAAGCCGGTGATTTGCTCTTCACCTTGTTCAGTCAATGTATAAGTTTTGAATGAGCCTGTGCGCACTGCGTACAAGGCCTGCAACGGTTTACCGGCTTCAAACAGGTGATCGCCTTTATGCGACGGACGTTTGCGCTGGATAATTTGATCCAATTTATCAAGTTCAGAGTCGTTGAGTGTGAATGGCAGACACAGCTGACTGAAGCCACAGTGCTGACAGTTAATGCTAGAAGGTGAACTCATCGCAGGTTTCCAAACTCCATCCAAAGTACGCTCAGCTTAAAAAACCAAAGCGCGAAGTGCAAGGTAAATTGTCTGAAATGCGTAAGCTGACAAGATTGCAGCCAGAATATAACGCAGCCATTGTTGTTGCTGAAGTCGGCGTAGCACATCTGCAGCCTGACCTGCCAATAACACAGCAGGTAAGGTGCCAAGACCAAATAGCGCCATCCAGACAGCACCATTCACAGCAGATCCGCTGCCAAGGCTCCAGCTCAGCGCCGAATACACCAGACCACAGGGCAAATAGCCCCAGCACAGGCCATAGGCATATGCCTTGACCGGCGAATCCAGCGGCAATAACTTCTGGCTGAACGGCTGCAGCAGACGCCAAAGCCGTTGACCGGCTTTTTCCAACCGCAGCAGGCCGAACCACAGTCGGCTGATATAGAGCGCCATAGCCAGCAGCATGAGGCCGGCAAACAGCTGTAAATATTGGGGAAGTAAACCGGTGCTGCCGACCATAGTGGCGCCGATACCGCCGAAAAATGCACCCGTCAGGGCATAGCTACTGATCCGGCCTAAGCCAAGCATCAGCTGCAACAGACCACGACGCGCTCGGGATGGCGGCATCAGCATTTGTAGCGCGCCAGCCATACCACCGCACATCAGCAGGCAATGAGCACTGCCAAACAAACCAACAAAAAATGCGGCGAACAGTTCAGGATTCACGGGACTGCGGAGGCTGTTGGTCTTCAGGTTTAGTCGTTGTAGCAGGTTTCTCATTAAACAGAATACTGAAACCTTCTTTATCGAGGTCATCAAACTGTTTAGAGCGCACTGCCCAAAAAAATATCGCGATACCTATCATCACAAAGATAATCGCGATGGGGATCAGGACATAGATAATACTCATGCTTTGAGCAACCGTAATGAATTAGACACCACCAGCAATGAACTGCACGACATGCCGATCACTGCGACATAAGGCGATACAAAGCCGCAGACCGCCAACGGAATAATAACCAGATTGTAACCGGCTGCCCACCACAGATTTTGCTTCACCACTGTTCGGGCACGGCGTGAGCCGTTTATCAGCGCCTGAAGTTGTTGCAAATCGTTATGCAGCAGTACCACATCAGCCTGATTCTTGGATAATTCTGTGCCGCTGTCCAAAGCCACCGATACGTGGGCGGCATGGAAACAAGGGCTGTCATTAATACCATCACCTACCATCAGGACGGTTTCACCATCTTTAACCGACTGCTGAATGGCCGCTACTTTTTGTTCCGGGCTGCAGCCTTGCCACAGCTCACTGATCTCAAGCTGTTGCGCTACAGAAGGCGCTGCAGCGGAGCCATCGCCAGTTAGGATTGCAAGCTTTAACCGACTTTGCTTGAGTGCAGCGACCAGCGGTATCACTTCGGGCCTTAGCTGATCAGCCAGCTGTACTGTGGCGGCCAGCGCACCATCGATACTGAAGCAGACCTGGACACCAGCCAAACGCGGGTCCTGTGGGTCGAGGCCACAAAAGCCCGGCCGGCCAATACGCAGCTGCTGTTGCTGATAGATGGCTGATAAACCTGCTCCCACATGCAGATTGACCTGTTCCAGAGCAAGAGCCTGCTGCAGGTAAGGACTAAAAGCTCTGGCAATTGGATGTTCGGACTGTTGTTCGAGATTTGCCATTAGATTCAACAGCTGTGCTTTATCATACCGCGGCGTAAAGATCTGCACCTCGGTCACACTAAAACGCCCCTGCGTCAGCGTGCCGGTTTTGTCGAAGAAAATTTTACTGAGACGGGGCAGAACATCCAACACATGCTGATTTTTGACCAGGATGCCTTTACGGTTGAGCTGTGCCAAAGCACAGGTTACAGCCGTTGGTGTGGCGAGACTCAGAGCGCAGGGGCAGGTTGCTACCAGAACTGATAATGTCACCCAAAAGGCTCGGTCTGCGTCAATCCAGAAATACCAGGCACAAAAGGTTAGGGTCGCGATCACTAACAGCCGTTGCACAAAGAATCGCGCGATCCGGTCGGTTTTTTCCAGAATGGCCGGTTTTTGGTGCAGGGTTTGTTGTTGTAATGCAATGATTTGCCCCAGACGGGACTCCGTTAATGCGCTGCGCACATTAATGACCAGGATACCGTCATGGTTCATACTGCCGGCCAACACCAAATCACCGCTTTGTTTACTGACGGCTTTGTACTCACCGGTCAACATGGACTCATCTACAGAGCTGACGCCACTCTCTACCACACCGTCAGCGGGAATAGTTTCACCGGCTTTGACCAAAATATGATCACCGCTTTGTAGACGCCGGGCCGAAGTTGGGCTGCCATGCTCCCCATCCCATAGGGTCGCGCTGACCGGCATGACCTTGAGCAAATTACTCGTGGCATCACGTGCTTGTTTACGGGCACGAAATTCAAAAAACTTGCCGAGTTGCAGCAAGAAAACAAACATACAGACCGACTCGAAATACACTTCGCCGGTATCAAATACGGTGGCGTATAAAGACGCAATAAAGGTGTAATACAAGGCGAGGGTGATAGGCACATCCATATTGAGTTGACGGGCCTTCAATACACGCCAGGCACTGCTGCTAAACGGCAGAGCGGCATAACCCATCACAGGCAACGTCAGCAGCAGGCTGACCCAGCGCAAATACCCTTCATATTGGGCTTCGATGCCGCTGAATTCGCCAAAATACAGACCAAATGCCAGCATCATCACTTGCATTGTCATGATACCGGAGACGGCAAGACGCTTCAGATAAGCATTCATTTCCTGCTGGAAGTTTTGTTCTTCTAGGTCAGCGACAAAGGGGCTGGCTTGATAACCGAGTTCGGTAATTTGTCCTAAAAGTTCACTGAGAGGAGTGGCATCCGCATCCCACACCAGTTCACAGCGGGCGGTGCCGGAATTCACGCTGACCCGCTTCACGGCAGGGTTTTGTTGTAATTGTCGTTCGATCAACCAGGCACAGGCGGCGCAGCTCATGCCATTGACCGACAGTTCGATGCGCTGAGCGTCATCGACTTGTTCCGTTAGATCCTGCAGTACTTCGGCACTGTCGTAATTTTGCAATTTGGTTTTCAGTTCAGCCGGTACAGCATTGGCTTTATTTGCAGCTTTACTGCGGAATTTGTAATAGTCGCTTAAGCCTTGCGCGACAATAGTTTCTGCCACGGCCCGACAGCCAGCGCAGCAAAACACCTGTGGCTGGTTAAGTACTTCACAGTGAAAATCGGTACCAGCCGGTACAGGTTCATGACAATGAAAACAACGCTGTTGCAGCATGGGTCTGTCTGGGAGCTCAGTAGGTCAGCTTGATAGGTTCAGTTGCCGGAAGACTCAGAGCGGCGCGCAGTTTCCACTGATTGGCCGGGTCGTGCACTACCAGACTCCATTTACCGGTAGGCGTCACCGGTAACTCAGCGATATACATGGATTCACCGCTGCGCTCAGCCACGACTTTAAAATCTTTGTTGGCGATAGTGTTATGTACAAAATCAAGCACAAGCTGTTGATCCAGTACATTGTTCGCCTGAAAGGACAGAACCGCTTTATTACCTGCTAACAGTACGTTCGCGTGCAGGTTACGTGCTGCGGCTTCACGATATAAAGACAAATTCTGATTGATTGCTTTGCCTTGCGCATAATAGTCGTCAACGACTAAATCCGGGCTTTGCTGGTTCATGATATAAACAGTGTGCACTGCTTTGAGGATGGAAAATACCGGCAGGCTGATAAGCAGCCAAGGCCAGATTTGTTTATACCAGGGTTTTATCATCACAATTCGCTTCCTCACTTCAGGCAGATAAAACGAAGCCCCGCGAGGGGGCTTCAGTGCTGTTCCGGTGTCAGCAATTACTTTGCTTCGTCCGGACGTGACAAACGGTATACGTATGCCGCGATCACGTGGATTTTATCTTCACCTAAGGTGTCTTTAAACGCTGGCATCACGCCGTTACGGCCTTGACGCAGAGTTTGTTCGATAGAACCAGCAGAACCGCCGTAGAGCCAGATGCTGTCAGTCAGGTTTGGCGCACCAAATGGCAGGTTGTGGGCCAGCGAGCCTTGACCGTCCATGCCGTGACAGGCTGCACACATACCAAATTTGGCTTTACCAGCGGCAGCATCGTTGTCGTTGACTTTACGACCAGACAGGCTCAGTACATAAGCTGTCATTTCTTTCACACCCTGATCACCCAAGGCTTCGCCCCAGGCAGGCATCGCAGCCTTGCGGCCATGACGCAGTGTTTCAACGATCTTGTCCGCTGTACCGCCATATAACCAGTCGTTATCAGTCAGATTCGGGAAACCACGCTGACCGCGGGCGTCTGAACCGTGACACTGTGCACAGTTTTGCAGGAACAGACGCTGACCGACTTTTAGTGCATCTTTGTCA
>SSFI01000018.1 GCA_008015325.1 Rheinheimera sp. | reverse complement strand
TTGTTAGACAGGCTGATCCACAATGCGCACCGGATTGAATTAAGCGGCGAATCGCAGCGGAAAAAAAGTGTGGCTGAACCGGTCGAAGTAAGTTAGAAAGTGAGAGGTTACGAAGAAAAATTCAGGTGGCCGGACGACACCGGAACAGCTGTCCGGACAAACCGAAATACGCAGGTCAAAACCAGTCAACAAGTCAAACTGTGGTTAAACCGCACCGTCGGCGCTTTGTTTGTGGCATTGGGTGCCAAGCTGGCATTGAGTCGGTCCTGACTTTTACGCAGCATAAAAATTTAATCGATAAAAAAGCCCGCAGCTGCGGGCTTCTTCAT
The DNA here is from genome assembly GCA_008015325.1 of Rheinheimera sp. Classification (GTDB taxonomy): domain Bacteria; phylum Pseudomonadota; class Gammaproteobacteria; order Enterobacterales; family Alteromonadaceae; genus Pararheinheimera. Next base: position 13,967 of record SSFI01000018.1, on the reverse strand, counting down.
TATTTATCCGACTATTACATCGAAATACCACCGTCGACTTCAACCACCCGGCCGGTGAAGAAGTCATTTTCAAAGATATATTTGGCAGTGTGAGCAATTTCAGCAGCTTCACCTAAACGACCAACCGGCTTCATTGCCACCAGACGATCACGCGCTTCTGGTTTCATCGCATCTGTCATGGCCGTGCGAATGACACCCGGAGCGATAGCGCCAACCCGAATGCCATAACGACCTAATTCACGCGCCCAGGTCACAGTCATCGCCACCACGCCGGCTTTTGAGGCAGCGTAATTGGTCTGGCCCATATTGCCGCCACGCGCCACACTCGACATATTGATGATGACGCCTTTACGGCCAGTTTGGACCATTAAGGCCGCCGCCTCGCGGCCACACAGGAACACGCCGGTCAGGTTGACATCAATCACCGACTGGAACTGCTGTAACGGCATTTTGCCGGTGAGCAGACCGTCTTTGTACTTGAGCAGCAGACCATCGCGCAAAATACCGGCGTTGTTAATCAGGCCATCAATGGCGCCAAAATCTGCGGCAATCGCAGCGAATGTCTGCTCAACGCTGGCTTCATCCGCAACGTTTGCAGCATAAGTTTCAACCCGCACACCGGAAGCGCCAAGCTCAGCTACGGCGCCAGCAAGCTGCTCGGCGTTCATATCAATCAGCGCCAGAGCTGCGCCGTTATCCGCACACATCCGCGCCATTTCGAGGCCCAAACCCTGTGCACCGCCGGTGATCACTATGACTTTGTCTTTTAAATTCATCGCGTTAACCTATTTGCCTGTGGCAATTATTTCTTGCTGAAAAAACGGAAAATACTGGAGAAATCGAGTTTGCCGTTGCCCTGCCGCTGATGCTGCACATACAGATTGCGTGCTAAAGCACCCATCGGGGTGCTGGACTGGCTTTGCTGCGCGCATTCACTGGCAAGGCCTAAATCTTTTGCCATCAGGTCGACCATAAAACCACCCTGATAGTTATTGCTGGCAGGCACATTTGGCAACACGTCCGGGCAAGGGTTGTAGAGTTCCAGCGTCCAGTTGCGTCCTGAGCTTTTCAGCATAATCTCAGACAACACTTTCGGATCCAGACCGTTATCGATACCCAGCTGTAGCGCTTCGCTGGTGCCAACCATCAACACCGACAACAGCATGTTGTTGCAAATTTTGGCGATTTGACCCGCGCCGACATCCCCGGCATGAAACAGATTTTTGCCCATTGCAGAGAGCACATCATTGGCGCGCTGGAAATTTTCCGCAGAGCCACCAACGATAAAGGTCAGAGTGCCGGCTTTGGCACCACCGACGCCACCAGACACTGGCGCGTCAATAAAGGCGATACCGGCATCAGCAAGTAGAGCACCCACCTGACGCGCGCTTTGCGCATCGATAGTGGAACAGTCCAGCACCAGCGCGCCGGCTTTAATCTCACTGCGCACATCCTGATACAAACCAATCACGTGCTTGCCGGCCGGTAGCATCGAAATCACAAAATCCGCGCCCTGTACCGCCGCGCGTGCTGAATCGGCCGCTTTGGCACCTTCTGCAGCAACAGCGGCAAGCGCATCTTTATTTAAATCAAAGGCCTGCACCTGAAACCCGGCTTTTTGCAGGTTCAGCGCCATCGGGCCGCCCATATTGCCAAGACCGATAAATGCGACAACTTGCATAGAATTCTCCCCTGTTACCGAGGCTGATTGATCAGCATCAGCCTGTATTTATTGTGGTGGATGAAGCCGGCCCAGCGCGGCGAGCGGATGCTCTGCAGCTGGCCAGGGTGAACTGAACAGTTCGTCAATGACCGCTGCCGGCACTGACGCCACGTCAGGGTATAGCCACTGCGGCTGCCGATCTTTATCAATCAATAACGCCCGCACACCTTCAGTGAATTCGCCAAGCTTGCCGCATTGCACACTTAAGCCAAGCTCCAAACGGAAACTGTCGGCCAGAATTTTCGACTGCCCCAGTTGCAACAAACGGTAAACGACATGCGCAGTGATGGGGCTGCCATAACGTAACGACGCCTTGGCTTTACCAAGCCAGCTATCTTCGTTCGGCATCGCCAGAATAGCGTCGATAGCCGCGGCTAAATCCGGCGTAGTTGCAAGCGCTGCAATAGGCGCCTGATGCAGGCGGATTTGACTGGCTGGCTGCTGATTGAGCGTCTGCGTTTCAATGTTCATCAGTAAGTCTGACAACTTCTGATGATTCAATACCACAGTATTGCCCCAGCGAATGCTGAGCAAAGCGTCGACAACCTGCTGACGTTTGTCGTGTGGAATATAAAAATCGGCTAAATCAATGAATTTGGCATCCGCAGCGTTAATCGAAGCGCCGGTCAGCCCTAAAAACAAACCACAACCGGCCGGCATCCGGTTTAAGAACCAGCTGCCGCCAACGTCCGGATACAAACCAATCGCCATTTCCGGCATCGCAATGCGGCTGGTCGCCGTCACTACCCGGTGCGAGGCACCTGCCATCAGGCCTAAACCGCCGCCCATTACAATGCCATTGCCCCACACCAGCACCGGTTTGTCGAAGGTGTGGATAAGATAATCCAGCGTATATTCTTTGGTAAAAAATTCAGTCACATAAGGCTGGAAAGTGCCGGGACTGGCTTTCATCGTATGATACAAATCCCGAATGTCGCCACCAGCGCAAAAGGCTTTGTCGCCCGCGCCCTGCAACAGCACCATGGCGATGTCCGGGTTGTCTTTCCACTGCTGCATTTGCGGCAGCAACAGTTCCACCATCGGCAGGCTCAGTGCGTTCAGTGATTTTTCACTGTTGAGCGTCGCCACACCAATTTTTTTACCGTTTTCAGCAGACAGTTCACTGAACAGCACAACAGCCTGGTTTTGCGTGATTTCGGTCATACCAGGCTCCTTAGCCATTGACCCATTGCGGCGGGCGTTTTTGCAAAAAGGCGCTGACGCCTTCGACCTGATCTTTAGTATCAAACAGACCGACAAAGAGTTCACGCTCGAGCGGCAATGCGGCATTAATCGAACCACTGCGGCCCTGTTGGATCAGTTTTTTACAAGCCGTCACCGCCGACGGGCTCTGCTCTGCCACTTTTTCCGCCAACGTCAAAGCGGCAGACAGTGCTTCGCCGGTTCCTACCACTTCTTCAATCAGACCAATCTGCTGAGCTTTGTCCGCTGTCAGGCGCTCGCCACAAAGGATCATCCGTTTTGCCCAGCCTTCACCGACCAGCCAGGCCAGATTTTGCGTACCGCCGGCGCAAGGCAATAACCCGACTTTGGCTTCTGGCAATGCCAGCTGCGCCTGCGTTTCAGCAATGCGGATATCACAGGCCAGCGCTACTTCAAGGCCTCCGCCCATGGCGTAGCCGTTAATGGCGGCGATCGACACGCCACGGAACTGGCTTAAAGTTTCAAAGGCTTCGCCAAAAATCCGCGCCATATCGCTGGCGACTGCTTTATCGCCGTCAGCAAATAATTTTAAGTCGGCGCCGGCGGAGAAAAACTTCTGACCTTCACCGGTGATCACCAGGGCATAGACATCATTGTTTTGGTTGAGGCTGCGTACAGTGTCACGCAAAGTGGTCAAAGTTTCCTGCGTCCAGGTATTCGCCGGCGGATTGGACATGGTCAGCAAGGCAGTGTGACCACGAAATTCGAGATTTAACTGGGCCATAAGGATCCCTTATTCGATATAACAAGCCAAGGGCTGCGTCCGGCAGCCCAACTCTTTGTTCTTGTTTTGCAAACAGACTTACAGAATATCAGAGGCCGCGCTGTCGAGTAAGCGCCGGCCAATGATCAGCCGCATGATTTCATTAGTTCCTTCTAAAATCTGGTGCACGCGCACGTCACGGAAATGCCGCTCCAACGGATACTCTTTGATATAGCCATAACCGCCGTGAATTTGCAGGGCCTGATCGCAGACCTGAAAACCGATATCAGTGGCAAAACGTTTCGCCATGGCGCAATAAGCGGTCGCTTCGGCGTCCTGTTGGTCCAGTTTAAACGCGGCTAAACGCACCAGCTGACGCGCTGCTACCAGCTCTGTCGCCATATCGGCCAGTTTAAACTGCAGTGCCTGAAACGCCGCCAGAGGTTTGCCGAATTGTTCACGCTCCAGCATGTAATTGCGGGCCGTATTCAGCGCCTGCTGCGCCGTGCCAATAGAACAAGTGGCGATGTTAATACGGCCGCCGTCTAAGCCTTTCATGGCGAAAGTAAACCCCTGGCCTTCGGCACCTAATAAGTTCTCTGCCGGCACCCGCACATTGTCAAAAGTGACTAAACGGGTCGGCTGCGCATTCCAGCCCATTTTCTCTTCGGCTTTGCCATAAATGACGCCTTCGGCATCGGCTGGCACGACAAAAGCAGAAATGCCCTTCGGACCCGCTTCGCCGGTGCGCGCCATCACCACAAGTACATCTGTGCTGCCGGCGCCGGAGATAAACATCTTCGAACCATTGATGACATAGTTGTAGCCATCTTTTTTCGCACTGGTACGAAGAGATGCGGCATCAGAGCCTGAGCCTGGCTCGGTTAAACAATAAGATGCCAGCTGCTCGCCTGTAACCAAAGTCGGACACCAGATTGCTTTGACTGCTGCTGTGCCCCAGGTCGCAATCATCCAGGTCGCCATATTGTGGATAGTCAGCATTGCAGTGGTCGCGGTGCAACCCATTGCCAGCTGTTCAAAAATAATCGATGAATCGAGACGTGACAGGCCCAAACCACCAGCTTCTTCTGGTGTATATAGGCTGCAAAAACCCAGCTCACCGGCTTTTTGCAGAACATCTTTGGGGAAATGATGTTCGCGGTCCCACTGCGCGGCAAAAGGCGCGAGTTCAGTTTCAGCAAACTGCCGGGCCGTGTCGGCAAAGGCTTTTTGATCTTCGGTTAAATTAAAATTCATGCTTGGACCTCAGTGTTTTAAGACCAGCCGCTGTGGTTTGAAATAATGACCGGACTTGATAAAACATATTGGCGAGGCCACCGCTGTTTACGCGGTGGCTTCGCTTGGTATTAACGCAGATTGATCGACATATTCGGGCCAGTCACCTGCACTTCGTCATCAAACCAACGCGCTGTAATGGTTTTAGTCTCAGTGTAGAAGCGCACCGCTTGTTTGCCGTAGGCATGCTGGTCACCGTAGAACGAACCTTTCCAGCCGGTGAAGGAGAAAAACGGCAGTGGCACCGGAATTGGAATGTTAATACCGACCTGACCCACTTCGATTTCGTGCTGATATTTACGTGCGGCATGACCACTGGCAGTGAAAATCGAGGTGCCGTTGCCGTATGGGCTGGCATTGACCACGCTGATAGCGGCATCCAGCGAATCCACCGTCATAGTGGTTAACACCGGACCAAAGATCTCTTCTTTATAAATCGTCATATCCGTGGTGACATCACTGAACACCGTTGGGCCTACCCAGTTACCGTTTGGATAACCGTCAACCACAAAGTCAGAACCGTCCAGCAGACAAGTCGCGCCTTCTGCTTTGCCTTTGGCAATTAAAGATAAGATACGCGCTTTGGCCTGAGGGCTGATTTGCGGGCCATAGGCCGCATTCGGGTCCGTGTAAACGCCAGGACGCACTTTACCGATGGCTGCAGCCACTTCCGGGATCCATTCTGCAGCCGCGCCAACAAAGACAGCCACCGAAATCGCCATGCAACGCTGACCGGCAGCGCCCACAGAAGCACCAACTAAGGCATTCACCACTTGTTGTTTATTTGCATCCGGCATGATGACCATATGGTTTTTCGCGCCGGCAAAAGCCTGTACGCGTTTGAGGTTATCAGTACCGGTTTTGTAGATATATTGGCCGACATTGACCGATCCAACAAAAGAAATCGCTTTGATATCCGGATGGTGCAGCAACACGTCGACCTGTTCTTTGCCGCCGTGTACGACTTGTAACACGCCTTTTGGCGCGCCGGCCTGTGCAAAGAGTTCAGCGATACGGTTGACCGTCATCGGGTCTTGCTCAGATGGCTTTAACACAAAAGTGTTACCACAGGCGATCGCCATCGGGAACATCCACAGCGGGATCATGGCCGGGAAGTTAAACGGCGTGATACCGGCGCAAACGCCCAGTGGCTGAATGTAGCTGTAAGTGTCGATGCTGCGCGCAACGTTTTCGACCGTCTCACCCATCATCAGCGACGGGATATTGGCCGCTTGTTCCACTACTTCTATACCGCGCCAGACGTCGCCTTTAGCGTCTTCAATGGTTTTGCCCAGTTCACGACAAATAATATCGGCGATTTCAGCCTGATGCTCTTTTAACAGCACAGCAAACCGCATCATTAAGCGCGCACGCTCCGACACCGGTGTTTCTTTCCAGCTTTGGAAGGCGGTTTTGGCAGAAGCGATAGCCTGCGCCATTTCGTCGGCAGTGGCACAAGGCACCTGTGCAATCACTTCCTGAGTGGCCGGATTGGTGACCGGGATCAGTTTTTCACTTTTTGAGTGAACAAATTCGCCATCGATAAACAGCTGAACCTGAGTTGTCATAGCATTTTCCCCGTTGCGCGGCTTGCCTTCTGAGCGGCCGCTGCGATTGTCTTTAACCGGCTGGCCGGTCACTGTGATGTGGTTGCGCCCGAAGTCTGTGCTCCGTGTAGGCGCCTGGTTGCTCCAACTAACAGAACTAACCCTGTTGTTTTTTTACCTGGTTGCGCCTGTTGCTACAGGCGCTTTGGCTGTTTGCCGTTTTTTTGTCGGGATTGATTAAGCGACTTCAACCGCCAATGCCACTGCTTCACCGCCACCGATACACAGTGATGCGATACCGCGTTTTAAGCCGCGGGCTTTTAATGCGTGAATTAAAGTCACCAGAATACGGGCACCAGAGGCACCAATCGGATGGCCTAAAGCACAGGCACCGCCGTTGATGTTAACTTTGGCTTCATCCAGGCCCAGCTCTTTCACCGCCAGCATGGTCACCATGGCAAAAGCTTCGTTGATTTCCCACAGGTCGACGTCATGCACGCCCCAGCCGAGTTTATTCAGCAGTTTTTGCATAGCGCCAACTGGTGCCACAGTGAAAAGCGCCGGTTCCATCGAATGGGTAGCATGGCCAACCACAGTCGCCAGCACATCGCAGTTGTGCGCATTGGCGTCATTAGCGCGCATCAGCACTAAAGCTGCTGCGCCGTCAGAAATAGAAGAAGAGTTAGCGGCGGTGATAGTGCCGTCTTTGGCAAACGCCGGACGCAGGCCCGGAATTTTGTCGATTTTAGCGTTGCCCGGTTGCTCGTCAGTGGCAAATACCACCTCGCCTTTGCGGCTTTGAATAGTGACTGGGGCAATTTCAGCGGCAAAAGCACCGTTGGCGATAGCTTGCTGGGCGCGTGTGGTGGACTGAATAGCAAAACGGTCCATATCTTCGCGACTAAAGCCCTGCTCGTTGGCGGTGCCCTGGGCAAAACAACCCATAGCTTTGCCGTCGTAGGCGTTTTCCAGACCGTCCAGCATCATGTGATCTTTCACTTCGCCGTGACCCATGCGCATACCGGCACGGGCTTTTGGCAACAGATATGGCGCGTTGGTCATCGATTCCATGCCACCGGCAACCACAACATCAGCACTGCCGGCTTTTAACAAATCGTGCGCCAGCATCACGGTTTTTAAGCCCGAACCGCAGACTTTATTCAGCGTGGTAGCACCTGCAGATAACGGCAAGCCTGCCTTTAATACTGCCTGCCGTGCCGGCGCCTGCCCGAGGCCGGCTGGTAACACACAGCCCATCAGCACTTCGCTGACTTTGTCACCGCTGATGCCGGCTTGTTCCAATGCGGCTTTAATCGCCACAGCGCCTAAATCAGGCGCTGCAACATCACTCAGCCCCCCCATAAAACCACCCATCGCCGTGCGCTTGGCACCAACAATCACGATTTGCTCAGACATGCTTTTCCTCACTGAAGGCTGCTTCAACCGAATTGTCGCTGAGCCTACACCAAATTTACGTTTACGCCAACGTCAACCATGCTGCACTTTGGTCTTATCAGTTGTTGCAGACTGTCTGTATTAGCTGCCACAGACTGGTGTTTTTGGCAGTAAGCCTTTACGAATTATCAGAATCAAAGGCACAAGGCTGTCAACAACAAGCGGACAAAACCGCTTTAGTTTCGAAGTCATCTTGTTGTATTTGTTGAATTTATATGATTTAACAGCTCAATAAACTGCTGTGTTCGCGCCCCTACCAGCTTTACCTTTACGTAAACTTCACTTATAGTGAGCCGCAGATCCGATGGTGGCCTTTATGACTGAAAAAGAACAGACAACTTATAGCATCAGCGAACTGGCGAAAGAGTTCGATATCACGACGCGTAGCATCCGCTTCTATGAAGATCAGGGCTTGCTGACGCCACAACGCCAGGGCCAGACCCGCATTTACAGCAAACGCGATCGGGTGCGCTTAAAGCTCATTCTGCGCGGCAAACGCCTCGGTTTTAGTCTCGCCGAAACCGGCCAGTTGTTTGAACTTTATGACGCCGACAAATCCAGCGTCACCCAGCTCACCACGATGTTGCAGCTGATTGAGCTGAAAAAAACTGAACTGCATCAGCAACTCGATGACATCAAAGTGGTGTTGATGGAACTCATTACCGTCGAAAAACGCTGCCGCGACACGCTGACTGAAGCCCGCAGCAGCGAGCTTAAAAATGCCGAATTAAAAAGCAGTGAACATAACACTGCCAATAAATAACCTGATTCAAATCAACCATCCGCCCTTCACAGGCCAACGGGGATATAGCAATGATTAGCCATTACAAAACACTGAACTTTGACTTAGGCGAAACCGTGGACATGATCCGCGAACAGGTCAATGCCTTCGCCCGCGAAGAAATTGCACCACGTGCAGCCCAAATTGACCATGACAATGCCTTCCCGAATGACCTGTGGCGCAAGTTCGGTGATTTAGGCTTGCTTGGCATCACCGTCGATGAAAAATACGGTGGCTCTGGCCTCGGTTATTTAGAACACGTGGTGGCGATGGAAGAGATCAGCCGCGCCTCAGCCTCTGTGGCTTTATCTTACGGCGCTCACTCGAATCTGTGTGTGAACCAGATTTTCCGTAACGGCACTGAAGCGCAAAAATTAAAGTACCTGCCAAAACTCTGCTCCGGCGAACATATCGGCGCCTTAGCGATGTCTGAGCCAAACGCCGGTTCTGACGTGGTGTCGATGAAATTACGCGCCGATAAAAAAGGCGACGTCTATGTGCTGAACGGCAATAAAATGTGGATCACCAACGGCCCGGATGCACACACTTATGTCATTTATGCCAAAACCGACGTCAACGCCGGCAGCAAAGGCATCACGGCTTTTATCGTCGAGCGCGGTTTTAAAGGCTTCAGCCAGGCACAAAAACTCGACAAACTCGGCATGCGCGGCTCTAACACTTGTGAGCTGGTATTTGAAGATTGTGAAGTGCCGGCTGAAAACGTGCTGGGAGAAATCGGCAGCGGCGTGAAAGTGCTCATGTCGGGCCTCGATTACGAGCGCCTGGTGTTATCCGGCGGCCCGCTGGGCATTATGCAAGCCTGCATGGACATCGTCGTACCTTACCTGCACGACCGTAAACAATTCGGCCAGTCGATTGGCGAGTTCCAGCTGGTACAAGGCAAACTGGCCGACATGTACACCCAGATGAATGCCGCCAAAGCTTATGTTTATACAGTCGCTAAAGCCTGTGATCGCCGTGAAACCACGCGCAAAGATGCCGCTGCCGTCATTCTGTACAGCGCAGAATTAGCCACCAAAATGGCACTGGATGCCATTCAGCTGCTGGGCGGTAACGGTTATATTAACGAATACCCAACCGGCCGTTTGTTACGCGACGCCAAACTTTATGAAATCGGCGCCGGCACCTCGGAAATCCGCCGCATGCTGATTGGCCGCGAGCTGTTTAACGAAACCAAATAACGACTGGAGCGGCAGCCTGGAGCTGCCGTTTTGTTATCCGGGCCGCCCGCTCAACACCAAACGCAGCGGCCGGTCATGCAACGGGACAGGTGGATGCAGTGAGCAAAATTACCAGTAAAATCAACACACGAAGCGCTGAATTTCAGCAAAACGCCAGTGCCATGCAGACGCTGGTAGACGATCTCAATAACAAAGTTCAGCAAATCAAACTCGGTGGTGGCGAAAGCCTGATCGCCCGCCATGTCGCGCGTGGCAAATTATTCGCCCGCGACCGCATTCAGAAATTACTCGACCCCGGCTCGCCATTTCTAGAAGTCGGCCAGTTTGCCGGCTGGGAATGTTACGACGACTATGTACCGGCAGCAGGCGTTGTCGCTGGCATCGGCCGCGTCAATGGCATTGAATGTATGGTGGTCGCCAACGACGCCACGGTCAAAGGCGGTACTTATTACCCGCTGACGGTGAAAAAGCATTTACGCGCCCAGGAAATTGCCGAGCGTTGTCACCTGCCCTGTATTTATCTGGTCGATTCCGGTGGCGCTAACCTGCCACGGCAGGATGATGTTTTCCCGGACAAACTGCATTTTGGCCGCATTTTCTTTAACCAAGCGAATATGTCCGCCAAAGGCATTCCGCAAATTGCCGTGGTGATGGGCCTTTGTACCGCAGGCGGCGCTTATGTGCCGGCGATGGCCGATGAATCGATTATCGTCAAAGAACAAGGCACCATTTTCCTCGCCGGCCCGCCACTGGTGAAAGCCGCCACCGGCGAAGAAGTCAGCGCCGAAGATTTAGGCGGCGCCGACGTGCATTGCCGTATCTCAGGCGTGGCAGATCACTATGCGCAAAACGACGAACACGCGCTGCAACTGGCGCGTAATGCGGTATCCCGTTTAAACCGTGAAGCGGCGGTATTGCGTGATGTTAAAGCCAGTGAAGAACCATTATATGACGCGCAAGAGTTGTACGGCATCGTTGGCACTGATCTGAAAAAGCCGTTTGACGTGCGGGAAGTGATAGCGCGCATCGTCGATGGCTCTGATTTCGACGAATTTAAACAGTTGTACGGCCCTACGCTGGTCTGTGGTTTTGCGCGTATTTTTGGCAATCCGATTGGCATCGTCGCCAATAACGGAATTTTATTCTCGGAATCGGCGCAAAAAGGCGCGCATTTTATTGAGCTCTGCTGTCAGCGCAAAATTCCGCTGCTGTTTTTACAGAACATCACCGGTTTTATGGTCGGCCAGAAGTATGAAGCCGAAGGTATTGCCAAACACGGTGCCAAGATGGTGACTGCAGTGTCCTGCGCCAAAGTGCCAAAATTCACGCTGTTAATTGGCGGCTCTTATGGCGCCGGTAACTACGGCATGTGCGGCCGAGCCTATGACCCTACCATGATGTGGATGTGGCCGAATGCGCGGATTTCTGTGATGGGCGGCGAACAGGCTGCCGGCGTGATGGCGCAGGTCACCAAAGACGGTCTGGCGCGAAAAGGCGAAACTTTATCACCAGAAGCCGAAGCCGCACTGAAACAGCCGATTATTGCTCAGTACGAGCAACAAGGTCATCCCTACTACGCCTCAGCGCGGTTGTGGGACGACGGCATTATCGACCCGGCACAAAGCCGGATGGTGGTCGGTCTTGCGTTAGCTGCTGCGCTGAACGCGCCGATTGAAGAGACACGCTTTGGCGTGTTCCGCATGTAAGGAGCTGCTGATGTCTTTAATCACCACTGAATTCTTACAATATGGTGCTGAATCCGCTTATGTCGGGGTGCTGCGGTTAAACCGGCCTGAGCTGCATAATGCCTTTGGCGACCTAATGATCGCTGAACTGATACAGGCGCTGGATGCGCTTGCCGCCATGCCTAATTTACGAGTGTTACTGCTGGAGTCAACCGGTAAAAACTTCTCGGCCGGTGCCGATTTAAACTGGATGCGCGCGATGGCGCAAAAAGACTATCAGCAAAATCTGACTGACGCCGGCGCCTTGGCGCTGCTGATGCAAAAACTGAACAGCTTTCCGTTGCCGGTGATTGCGCTGGTGCAAGGTGCGGCTTTTGGCGGCGCCGTCGGTTTAGTGGCTTGTTGCGATATAGCCATTGCCACGCCCAAAGCCAGTTTTTGCTTAAGCGAAGTGAAAATCGGTCTGATCCCGGCTGTGATTAGCCCTTATGTGGTACGCGCCATCGGTGAGCGCGTCAGCCGGCGGTATTTCACCACGGCTGAACGTTTTGATGCCGCGACAGCTTTACAACTAGGCCTTGTCAGTGAAATCGCGGAAAGTGACGAACAGACAGACCTGCGCACCAAAGCGCAGCCTCTGATTGATGCCATTATTGCCAACAGCCCGCATGCTGTAGTCGCCGCCAAAGCCTTAGTTGCTTATGTCGCTGACGCGCCGCTCACGCAGGACACTATCGCTGAAACCTCCCGCCGCATCGCCGCCATTCGGGTGTCCGCTGAAGGCCTGGAAGGTTTAACGGCGTTTTTGGATAAACGCACGCCGGCATGGCAACAACCAAAAAGCGCAGGCCAAACCGAGGAATAACCCAGATGTTTAGCAAAATACTGATCGCCAACCGCGGTGAAATCGCCTGCCGCGTGATTAAAACCGCCCATCAGCTGGGAATTCGCTGTGTCGCGGTGTATTCCGAAGCCGACGCTAACGCCCGCCATGTGCAAATGGCCGACGAGGCCTTTTTATTAGGCCCGGCGCCGTCTAAAGACAGCTACCTGCGCGCCGACAAAATCCTCGCTATCGCCAAACAAAGTGGCGCCGAGGCCATTCACCCCGGCTACGGTTTTTTAAGTGAAAACGAAGACTTTGCCAAAGCATGTGCAGAAGCCGGCGTGGTGTTTATTGGCCCACCGGTGCCAGCGATTGCAGCTATGGGCTCGAAAAGCGCCGCCAAAGAAATCATGAGCAAAGCCGGCGTGCCGCTGGTGCCGGGTTATCACGGTGACAATCAGGACGAACAGTTCCTTGCCGCTGAAGCCAACCGTATCGGCTATCCGTTGCTGCTCAAAGCCGCTTATGGCGGTGGTGGCAAAGGCATGAAAGTGGTGTGGCAAGCCTCTGAGTTTTTAGAGCAGCTGAACAGCGCCAAACGTGAAGCACTCAACGGTTTTGGCAACGATAAAATCCTGATGGAACGTTACTTAACTAAACCACGCCACGTCGAAATTCAGGTGTTTGCTGATAACTTCGGCAATGCCGTTTATTTACACGAACGAGATTGTTCTATTCAGCGCCGCCACCAGAAAGTCATCGAAGAAGCGCCAGCGCCAAATTTCAGCGCCGAGCAGCGCAAGGCCATGGGCGAAGCTGCTGTTACTGCGGCCAAAGCCATTGGTTATGCCGGTGCCGGTACTGTTGAGTTCCTGTTTGACGAAGACGGCTCGTTTTATTTTATGGAAATGAACACCCGCCTGCAGGTCGAGCATCCGGTCACTGAGATGATCACCGGCCAGGATTTGGTCAAATGGCAGTTACTGGTCGCCAGCAATCAGCCGTTACCGCTGGCTCAGCATGAGATCCCACTGGATGGTCACGCCATTGAAGTGCGGGTTTACGCCGAAGATCCGGACAATAACTTCCTGCCGGCCACCGGTAAACTGACTTATCTGCGCCAGCCAGATTGTCACCGTCATGTGCGGATTGATACCGGCGTGGTGGAATATGACGAAGTGTCGCCGTTTTATGATCCGATGATCGCCAAGCTGATTGTCTGGGACGAAAACCGCCAGCGTGCGTTGGACCGGCTGGCCAATGCACTTAGCGACTATGAAGTGGTGGGACTCGATACCAATCTGGCATTTCTACGGCAGCTGGCGAGCCACCCTGCGTTCGCGGCATGCGAGCTTGATACCGGTTTTATCGCACGCCATCGTGAAACATTGATTCCCACTCCCTCGCCAGTAGGTATCGACACTCTTGCCCTGGCGGCACTGGCTGAACTGGCGCAGGTAGAAGCACATAACCTGGCCATGCGGCAGTACTCCAAGGAACCTGCCTCCCCTTGGTGGGAAGCCGA
>SSFI01000085.1 GCA_008015325.1 Rheinheimera sp. | reverse complement strand
TCCTGATACAGCTCAACATTCGGCCCTTGTAAGGTGCCATCGCGGCTGATGTCGGTACAGAGCACATGGCGCGCACCGGCGTCCAGCATGCCATCAAGCACCTGTTCCAGAGTGACACCCGAGGCTTTGATCCAGCCATGGCTTGGCAGGGTTTTTTCACCTTGTTCGTTAATGGAGACATCAAGCGCCAGCACGAGGCGCTCGCCACCATATTGCCGGAGCCACTGTTGCACCAGCGCGCTTTCGCGGATCGCCAGCGATCCAATCACCACCCGGCTGGCACCGGCTTCTAATAAGGTGACTAAATCGGCTTCGCTACGTACACCGCCGCCGACCTGTACCGGCAGCGGACTTTGTTGCATCAGTTCGCGCAGCAGCGCGGTTTGGCGTTTACTGGCATCTTTGGCGCCGGACAAATCAACCAGATGCAGCACACCGGCGCCGGCCGCAGCGTAGCGGTCGCGCAGTTCAAACGGCGTCTGGCTGTAGTGGGTAGTCTGGTCATAACTGCCCTGATACAGGCGCACGGTCTGACCATCAATTAAATCTATTGCCGGAATTATCATGGTTGTTCCTGTAGTCAGTCTGGCGCTCGCAGCGATTGCGCGTCCAACTGTAAGAAATTCTGTAAAAGGCGGGCACCGACTTTGCCGGAACGTTCCGGGTGAAACTGCATGCCGAGGAAATTGCGCCGGCCAATCACGGCGGCAAATTTGCTGCCGTAGTCACAGCTCGCGAGCATGTATGCGGAAGGCTGCACTGCAAAGCTATGCACAAAATAAACGTAATCGGCCGCGGTGATGCCCTGCAGCAGCGGGTGCGTTGGGCTTTCTACCTGCAGCGTATTCCAGCCCATATGTGGCAGGCGCAGGCCTTTGGCTTCAAGCGGCGCAACCTGACCCGGAATTAATCCCAGGCACTCCACATCGCCCTCGGCCGAGTGCTCGGTGAGCAGCTGCATGCCAAGACAAATGCCGAGCACCGGTTGTGTCAGTTGCTGCAAAGTGCTGCGTAAGCCTTTGACATCGATATTGGCCATCGCTTGTTTCGCTGTACCTACGCCAGGAATAATGACTTTTTCTGCGGCGCGGATCACTGCCGGATCTGCACTGATCTGCACCTCTGCGCCGAGGCGCTGCATGGCGCAGAGCACCGAAGTGATATTGGCGCAGCCGGTATCGACAATCACCAGCTGCGATTTAGTTGCTTGCTCAGCCATGATTAGAGCACACCTTTACTGCTTGGCAGCGCATCGCCGGATTTTAAAATCGCCTGGCCCAAAGCCCGGCCAAAGGCTTTAAATAAACCTTCAACCATGTGGTGTTTATTGCCTTGCGATACCGACAAATGCAAAGTCATCAGCATGGCATCACAGAGGCTGCGGAAAAAGTGTTCAACCATTTCCAGATTGAGCTCGCCAACTTTGCCTTCGCCCAGTGCAGCGTCAAATTTCAGCAGCGGCCTGCCGGATAAATCCAGCACCGCTTCAGCGCGGCATTCGTCCATCGGCAACACAAAACCAAAACGGTTAATACCGCGTTTGTCACCAATCGCTTGTTTCAGTGCCTGACCAAGCGCCAGCGCTGCGTCTTCCACGCTGTGGTGGTCGTCGATGTGCAAATCGCCGGTCACGGACAGCTGCAGCGAAAATCCACCGTGGGTGGCAATTTGGTCGAGCATATGGTCAAAAAAGCCAATGCCGGTACTGATTTGATTGCCGCCTTTGCGGTCCAAATCCAGCTGCACGCTGATGTCAGTTTCGCGGGTAGTGCGGCGTACCGAACCGACCCGGCCGCGGCTTAACAGCTGGCGGGTGATTTCAGCCCAGCCCAGTGTGGCGCGGTCATAACGAAACGATGGCAAACCCATATTTTCGGCGAGTTGCACGTCAGTCAGGCGGTCGCCAATTACACAAGAGCGGGTAAAATCAATGCGGCCTTGTTGCAGGTAATCTTTCACCAGACCGAGTTTGGGTTTGCGGCAGCTGCAGTTGTCGCGCTCAAAGTGTGGGCAAATCAGCACGTCGTCAAAGCGGATGCCTTGTGATTCCAACAGCTGCATCATTTTATTGTGCGGCGCATCAAAAGTGGGGCGCGGGAAACTGTCGGTACCGAGGCCATCCTGATTGGTCACCATCACCAGGCGAAAACCGGCGTCCTGCAATTTCAGCAAGGCCGGTACAAGGCCTGGCTCATAAGCCAGTTTTTCTAAGGAATCCAGTTGCTTATCAATCGGTGGCTCTTCCACCATAGTGCCGTCACGGTCGATAAATAAAATAGGCTGTCCGGCCATTATTGTTCCCCTGTACTGCTTGCGCTTTGCTGCGCACAAAAAGTGGTGATTGCCTGTTCCAGTAAGGCCATTTCTGCCGGGCTGCCAATCGATACCCGCACGACCTGTGGGCACCCTAAGCGCTCTAAACCAAGCTGACTGGATTGGTTACGGATCAAAATCCCTTGTGAGGCGATGCCACTGACCCAGGCGGCGGCGTCATCAACCCCCAGCAGCACATAGTTGGCATTGGAATTAAACACCCGACGCACCTGTGGCAACTCGCCGGCAAAGCTGCAAAAGGCGGCGCGCAGTTCGTTGATGGTTTGGACGCTTGTGCGCATCCGTTGTTGACCATCAGCAGACAAAGCCTGAGTGGCAATCTCAGCCACTGGCGCGGCGATAGGATAAGGCGCAATCATTTTTTTCAGCGCGCCAATCACTTCCGGTGCTGCCAGTGTAAAACCACAGCGTAAACCGGCGAGCGCAAAGGCTTTGGATAAAGTGCGTAAGATCACTAAATTCGGATATTGCGTCAGTAAATCTACCGTTGACGCTTGTGGCACAAATTCGATATAGGCTTCGTCCACCACCACCAAAGCGCTGTTGCGATAGAATTCCAGCAGCTCGATGATCTGCTCGCGTGGGATTAAGTCGCCGGTTGGATTATTTGGACTGCAGATAAATACCAGCTTGGTATTGCTGCTTTGTTTAATGGCCGCTAAGTCCAGCGTCAGCTCTGCGGTTAAAGGCACCACAGTGCGGCCGACCTGATTGCTTTGCGCACTGATGGCGTACATGCCATAAGTTGGTGGGCAAATGACGATGTTGTCGAGGCCCGGTTCACAGAAGCTGCGAATAAGCAGCTCAATGCCTTCATCAGCACCGCGGCTGACTAGCACCTGCTCAGCTGCCACACCAGCATAGCTTGCGTACGCGGCAATCAACGCTGGCGGCTGACAATCCGGATACCGGTTAAAACTGCCGGTTAACTGATATTCCGGCGCTAAAGCATTTTCGTTGGCATTCAGCCAGACCGAACCACCCGACATCGACAACCGCGCTGAGGCGTACGGCACCAGCGCTTTGACACTGTCGCGGGCTAAATTACTGATACTGCTCATTTAGTTTTTCTCTGATTTATTTTCGGGCGGAATAGGCGTGAATTCATCCTGCTGCTGCAGTTTTTTACTCAGGCTTTTCAGCCGTAAACTGACCGCATTGGCGTGGGCGTTTAAGCTCTCAGCGGTTGCCAGCGTGACAATGGCCGGCCCAATCGCCTGCAGGCCTTTGCTGCTCAGCGTCTGAACCGTGTAACGCCGATAAAAATCAAGTAACGACAAACTACTGTGATTGCGGCTGTAGCCGTAAGTCGGCAATACGTGGTTGGTGCCGCTGGCATAATCACCGGCCGATTCCGGCGTCCAGGGGCCAACAAAAATGCTGGCCGCATTTTTCAGCTGTGGCAGTAACTTGTCGTCTTGCGCGGTCTGGATAATTAAATGCTCCGGCGCATATTGGTTTGACACCAAAGCGGCCTGCACTAAATCTGCCACCAGAATAAACCGGCTGTGATCCAGCGCTTTTTTCGCGATGATGGCGCGTGGCAGTGCCATCAACTGGTCTTCCAGCTTCGCCATCGTCTCTTGTAACAATTTTTCGCTGGGGCTGATCAACACCACTTGCGAGTCCATGCCGTGCTCGGCCTGTGACAACAAATCTGCCGCGACAAAAGCCGGATCTGCGGTCTCGTCAGCAATCACCAGCACCTCTGAGGGACCAGCCGGCATATCAATCGCCGCGCCCTGCGCGTCGCGCGCCACTTGTTGTTTGGCTTCGGTAACAAAACGATTACCCGGGCCAAAAATTTTATCGACTTTGGCGATAGTGGCTGTGCCATAAGCCAGAGCGGCAATGGCCTGAGCGCCACCGACGGTGTAAATCTCACGAATGCCACACAGCTGCGCGGCATAGACGATTTCCGGCGCGATATCTGATGCCAGTGGTGCGCCCGGCGGCGTCACCAGCACTACACGGCGGCAACCGGCTAATTGTGCCGGCACACCCAGCATCAGCACTGTCGATGGCAGCGGTGCACTGCCGCCGGGGATATATAAACCGACGGCATCCAGCGCTGCATATTTCAGCTCACACACCACGCCCGGCGTGGTTTCGACCACTAAATCCTGCGGTTTTTGCGCAGCGTGGAATTTACGGATATTGTTGTACGCCAGCTCAATCGCGGCACGGCGTTCATCGCTGAGCTTGCCGAGCAACAACTGTTGCTGTACAAGGCTGAGCTCCAGCTGGTTGTTGTCGATATTGTCGAATTTCTGGCTGTAAAACTTCAGCGCTTTGTCGCCGGTATTACGCACGGCTTTAATAATGCCGGCGACTTGCTCCGGCAGCTCTTCAGCATTTTTGAGTTTGGGCCGGCTCAATACACGGTTTTTACCGGCATCGTCCAAGTCGGCCCAACGGCTGATACGGATCTCGAGCATGATTTACTCCATCATTTTTTCGATCGGTAACACCAGTATAGAACTGGCGCCCAAAGCCTTGAGCTGTTCCATCGTTTCCCAGAACAAAGTTTCGCTGCTGACGACGTGTAACGCGACCAGGTCTTCATTACCGGCTAGTGGTAATAAGGTTGGATTTTCGGCGCCGGGCAACAGCGCAATCACATCAGCGAGGCGAGCACGAGGCGCGTGCAGCATGATGTATTTGCTTTCATTGGCCTGCATCACGCCCTGAATGCGCGGCATTAACTTAGAGATGAGCTTCAGCTGTTTGTCGTCAGTGAGGTCACGGCGCTGAATAAGCACCGCTTTGGAGCGGTAAATCACTTCAACTTCTTTTAAGCCATTGGCTTCCAGCGTGGCGCCGGTCGACACCAGATCACAAATGGCATCAGCGAGGCCGGCGCGGGGCGCCACTTCGACTGAGCCTTTTAAATTGACGATACGGCAATTGACGCCATTTTGTTTCAGGTAGCGGTTCAGCAAACGCGGGTAAGTGGTGGCGATAGTGCGACCCTGTAAATCCTGAATGGACTGGTAATTTTCTTCCTGCGGTACAGCAATCGACAGGCGGCAGCCGCCGAAATCCAGCCGGGCCAGCACTGTGTAGTCGTAGCTTTCGTTGTCGAGCTGGCGCTGCAGCGACATTTCTTCCAGCACGTTCTCACCGACAATACCCAAATCACAGACACCGTCCATTACCAGACCCGGAATGTCGTCGTCGCGCACCCGCAGTAAATCGATGTCCATATTCTCGACATGCGCAATCAGCCGCTGTTCGCGCAGATTGATTTTCAGGCCGCAGCTGGTCAACAGGGCCTGGGTGTCTTGTGACAGACGACCGGATTTTTGCATGGCGATACGCAGTTTTTTGCTTTCGATTAACGCGGACATCGGTATTTCCTCTGATTTAAACTCTAAAAACAACAGCCCCGGATCTCTCCGGGGCTGTTGTTGAACACTGTGCACACCGGAGCTATCAGTCATAGCCACCGGCCTCTCAGGCATGGCTAGGAGAGCGGATGATGATGGTGCAGTGTGGTCATGAATAACATAATGTATAAGTTCCGGCGCCAGACACAGTGGCCTGCAGGTGTTTAGTTGTATACAAGTTAAAGTTTTTTTTTCGTGTCTGCAAGCATTGAACGCAAGAAAATGATGTGGTGTCGATAACTTGTTTTTAATTTAAATAATTGATTTTAAATAAATTGATTTTGTTTTTGTGATAGGTGGTGGATAAAAAATTTAATTTCGTGGCCAGAGTTAAATTAAAAATAAGATTAAAAAATAATCAAGATGTATAGTTTTTCTGGTGTGGCAAAATTCGGCACCTGCAGCTTTAGTCGTGCTGAAAACCGCCGATAGCAGCAGTAACAGCAGTGTTTTTCGCTGCATTTTTCTGACGAGGACTTGTGATGGATGCGATTTTTCCTTATCTGGTGCGCCGCACGCCGGCGGCAGAGCCGTCGCAGCGGTTGATTGAACCTGTGACGAAATACACCCGTTTTAGTCCGGACGAACATGGCCATCATCATGAAATCTGGCAATACCGCATCAGTGAGCGCCATGAACAATCGCGTCAGCAGCAACACCCACAACAGCAAGCAGCGCAAAACCCGCAGCAACACCCGCAGCAAGCGGCGCCGGCTGAACCGCAGTATTTACCCACCGGCCACGCGGTCACACCGGAAGCTGAGCAACATGCTGATGCGGATGGTCATCTCGATATTTACGTGTGATAGGCCAGATACAACGCGAAGTGTTTGGACCCCATCCACCGCCTTTGGCATAATGGCGCTTTTGCCCGAAGCCGCGGAGTCAGCTTGTTAATTGCTTTTTTATCGCCATGTTTCTGTCATGCGCTGACGTATCCGGTCCGCGGAGCTATTGATGCAGGCTGAAGTCAAAGCAGCCTTTGGCCCCGGCGGCGCGCTGGAGAAAGCCATCAGCGGTTTTCGCTCGCGTGAGGCGCAGCTGGAAATGGCCAGTGCGGTCTGCGACAGCATTCGCGACGGCAAGGCCTTAGTCGTCGAAGCGGGCACCGGGACTGGTAAAACCTACGCTTATCTCGTGCCGGCGCTTCTCAGCGGCAAAAAAGTGATTTTGTCGACTGGCACCAAAAACCTGCAGGAACAGCTGTATCTACGTGATTTACCACGCATTCAGTCCGCCCTGGCGCAGCCGGTGGCGACCGCATTATTAAAAGGCCGCAGCAACTATTTATGCACTTTCCGCCTGACCCAGCATTATCAACATGTGCCGGTGCAGGACGCTGCGCTTATTCAGGATTTAAGCCTGATCAAAAAGTGGTCGAATGAAACCCAAAGCGGTGACATTGGTGAACTGACTTATATCGCCGAAGATTCCAAAGCGCTGCCTTATGTCACCAGCACCACCGACAATTGCCTCGGCAAAGATTGCCCGGATTATGAAGAGTGTTATTTACTCAAAGCGCGCAAAAAGGCGATGAATGCCGATTTGGTCGTGGTCAACCATCATCTGTTTTTCGCCGATATGGCGCTGAAAGACACCGGTTTTGGTGAATTGCTCCCCAGCATGGACGTGGTGATCTTTGACGAAGCGCATCAAATTCCGGATATCGCCAGCGATTATTTTGGTGAGACCTTTTCCAGTTCAGTGTTATTGGATTTATGCCGTGATATTGAAATCGCCTGTAAAACCGAGCTGCGCGACCATCCGCAGCTGGCGAAAACGGCGGAAAAGCTGGCCAGTCTGACCAAAGACTGGCGTTTGCTGTTGCCGGAAGACCCACAAAAAGGCAACTGGCGTGATCTCTTCCAAAAAGCTGAGCAAAAAGTCGCGTTGAGCCGCATCAGCGATGTGATGCAGATGCTTTATCAGGTGCTCAAAGGTAGCCTGGGCCGGTCGGATTTAGTCGACAGTTGTTATGAACGGCTGGCGCTGCTGCGCAACCGGCTGGAAAAATTACTCGATGTCGATAAAACCGGCATCAGTTTCTGGTTTGACACCAGTAAACGCCATATCAGCCTGCACTATACGCCGTTATCGATTGCCGATAAGTTTCAGGAATTGGTGTTTGCCCAGCCGCGCTGTTGGGTTTTTACCTCGGCGACTTTGTCGGTCGATGGTGGTTTTGACCATTTCACCCGCCAGATGGGTTTAGGCGCGGCGCGCACATTGCAGCTTGATAGCCCCTTTGATTATCCGAATCAGGCGATGTTACTGGTGCCACGTTATCTGCCGGAACCGACCGACGCCAAAATGGCGCAGGCGTTATTGCAGCTGGCAGTGCCTTTGATTGAAGCCAATGAAGGCCGCTGCTTTTTCCTGTTTACCAGCCATCGCATGTTGCAGTGGATGGCGCAGCAGCTGCCGGACTATATCCGTCTGCCGGTCCTGGTGCAGGGCAGCACCAGTAAACGCGTCTTGCTGGAGCAGTTTGTCCAGCTCAAACACGCGGTGTTACTGGGCACTGGCTCGTTCTGGGAAGGTGTGGATGTGCGCGGTGACACTTTAAGTCTGGTGATTATCGATAAGTTACCCTTTGCCTCTCCCGATGAACCGCTGTTGCAGGCGCGCAGTGAAGATGCACGCCTTGCTGGCCAGGACCCTTTTGCCGTGGTGCAGTTACCGCAGGCGGTCATCACGTTAAAACAAGGCGTCGGCCGGCTGATCCGTGACGTGTCTGACCGCGGTGTGCTGGTGATCGCCGACAACCGGCTGGTCAGCCGGCCTTATGGTGAAGTGTTTTTAAAATCGCTGCCGCCGATGCGGCGCAGCCGTAGCCCGCAGGCGGCAATTGAATTTTTAACGGCGATCCACGCTCAGAGCGGGTCAACGCCGGACAAAGCATAACAGGAGCTTGATGTGAAATTACTGGCGCTGGATACCTCCACCGAAGCCTGTTCAGTGGCGCTGCAATATGACGGGCAACAGCTGACGCTGGATGAAGTTTGTCCGCAGCAACACAGCAAACGCATTCTGCCGATGGTGCAGCAGTTATTGGCCGAGTCAGGCCTTGGGTTAAATCAGCTCGACGGCATTGTATTTGGCCGCGGCCCCGGCAGTTTCACCGGGGTGCGGATTGGCGTCGGCGTGACCCAAGGCCTGGCCTTTGGCGCTGATTTACCAGTGTTTGGCGTCTCGACCTTACAGGCAATGGCGCAGGCTGCGGTCCGCTTACATCAGGCAAAGCAAGTGATTGCGGCGATAGATGCCCGGATGGCAGAAGTCTATCTGGCGCTTTATCAGCAGGGCACCGATGGCCTGATGCAGCCGGTGTGTGACGAACTGGCGCGTAAGCCGGCCGATTTACCGGCACTGACTTTAGCCGGCGACATTTGGGCAGTCGGTACTGGCCTTGTCACTTATCGCGACGCGTTTTTGCAGTGGGCGGCTGCCACACAGCTTTCGATCAGCGAACAAGTGTTGTTGCCCTCAGCTCAGGACATGCTGACACTGGCGGTTCCGGCCTGGCAACAGCAGTTATTTGTGGCGGCAGAACTGGCTGAACCTGTCTATGTGCGCGATGAAGTGACCTGGCAAAAACTGCCGGGGCGCTGAGCCGGATAGCTGTTGCTGAAATGATAAAAAGCGGCAATTTTTTGCCGCTTTTTATCTGGCTGTAAGCCTTGTTGCACAAGGGCTGCAGCCATTTTTAACTAGTGCTTGGCAACGAGCGTTTTCTGGTTATAATGCCAGATAATAGTGTTTGTTTTTCAGCCGGAATTTGCTATGGCAGTGACCTTCAGTCAGGATCTCAATCGCACCAGTGGCCTGCGTCAGGTCAATGGCGGCGTGGGTCCGCGCGCACTGAAAGACGCTACGCAAAGCCCGTCGCAAAGCACGCAAAACGTCACGCCGCAAGGGCAGGGTGTTAAAAGTTCGGCTGAAGTGATGGCGCTGCTCGACACTGAGCAGTTAAATCGCGCCAGCTACGACGCACCGGACCAACGCCAGCAAAAAGCGATTTCCGCTTACCAGTCTTTCGCCAGTCAGGATAAACGCGAGCAACTGCAGCAAATGTTTGCTGTTGATGTGTACGCTTGAGTCTGATAGCCAGCTGATTTTACGATTCTGCCAGCCGTCAGCGGTTTTTCACCGCGTGATCAATCCAACCAGCACCATCCGTCGTAACTGATCACAATCACCACTGACGGGATTTGTGATGCAGACCCAATCTGTTTGTTTAATTACCGGTGCGAGTTCTGGCCTTGGCCGGGCACTGGCCTTACATTTTGCCCGCAGCGGCTGGCAGGTGGTGGCTTTGGCGCGCAGCCAGGTACTGCTGGAACAGCTGCGACTGGAACATGCCGGCATTGATATTTTGCCGGTGGATTTAACCGACAGTGCGCAGCTCGCAGCAGCGACGGCTGAGTTATCCGCCCGCTACGGCCGGCTTGATCAGGTGATCCTGAACGCCGGTACCTGTGAATATGTCGACGCTGAAGATTTAAATCTCGGCTCATTCGAGCGCACATTTCACCTCAATGTGCTGGCCGTGGTGGCCTGTACCAAAGCCTGGCTACCGTTATTGCAGCGCAGCAGCACTCCGCGCCTTGCCATTGTCAGCAGCCTGGCACACCTGTTTCCGTTTGGCAGGGCTGAAGCTTATGGCGCCAGTAAAGCAGCAATTAGCTACTTCACCGACAGTCTGCGCGTCGATTTGGCCCATACGCCAATACAGGTTTGTTTAATTGAACCTGGTTTTGTCGACACACCGCTGACGCAGAAAAATGATTTCCCGATGCCGTTTTTACTGAGCAGTGCTGATGCGGCCAGCCGGATATGTCGCGCATTGGCACTTGGCAGCTTGCGCCTGCAGTTTCCCCGCCGGCTGACCTGGAGTCTGAAGCTGCTGAACCTGCTGCCATATCGGCTGCGGCAACAGCTGGCGGCACGGATGGCGCGTCAGACGCAAGCTGACTCACGCGCAGGGTCAACCTCATGAACAGCGTGTTACAGCCATGGCTGAGGCCAGAAAACCCGGGCTGGCGTCAGCTGCTGTTGTTTAAAGCGGGCTGGTTTGGTCTGGTGTTGCAGCCGGCGTATAGCGCTGCGATGGTGCTGCTGGTGCTTATCTGGTTATTGACGCAGCTGAAACAGTCGCAGCGTCTGGCGTTGTTCACGCTCTGGGGGTCGGGTTTGCTGCTCGATACAATGCTGCTGGCGGGCGGTGTGTTTCAGTTTGATTCGGTCTGGCTGCCATTCTGGCTGGTGCTGCTGTGGGGCTGGTTCAGTCTGTTCTGGCTGCTGGTGTTTTCGCCGTTTTTACAACGGTCAGTCGGCGTGGCGTTATTTGGATTGATTGGCGGCCCGCTGGCGTATTGGGGCGGAGCCCAGCTCAGTCACAGTTTACAGATTATGGCAGAGGCTGGGTTCTGGCTGATTATGGCGCCAGCCTGGGCCGCTTTATTGTTATGGGCCCGCCACGCTGAGCGCTGGTGGTGGCAACGGCTCAAAGGAGGTCTCAATGCGCATATCTAGTTTGATCGCGGCTGGCGTGTTGAGTGTGTTGCTGGCTTTACCATCGCAGGCAAACGAGGCGCCGCCGCATAGTGCACTCAAAACGGTCGGCGAAGGCCAGTTCAGTTATCTGTTTTGGGATCTGTATCAGGCGCGGCTGGCAACGAGTGACGGAAAGTTTCACAGTTATCAGCAGAACAAACCGTTGCTGCTGGAGCTGACCTATCAGCGTGATATCAGTAAAGCCGACTTTGTCGAGGCGACGCTTGATCAGTGGCAAGCACAACAAGGCAGCCTGCAGCAACGCCATCGCGACTGGGCGGCGCAGCTGGATAAACTTTGGCGTGATGTGAAAAAAGGCGACCGGCTGGCGTGTTTACTGCGCGCTGACGGCCTGGTTGAATTCAGCTTTAATGGTCAGCCGCTTGGCGTGGTCGAAGATCCGGCCTTTGCTGCCGAGTTTTTGGATATCTGGCTTGGCGAAAAAACCACTGCGCCCAAACTGCGAGTGGCGCTGCTTGGACAAAACAACAACGGCAGCTGAGACTGCCGTTGTTGTTTACCTGCCAATTTTTCTATTTTTTCTCAATAAAATTCAGCAGCTTGCTGGCGATAGCTGTATTGTCCTGGAAGCCGGCAAATTGCTTGGCTTCTTTGCCGTAGGCCAGCACCGGTACATCGATGGCGGTGTGGGCGCCGCTGGTCCAGCCGGTGTTGGAATATTTGTCGACGAGCTTTTTCACCTGTTTCGCTAAAGGCTCCAGTAAATCGGCTTCCGCTTCTAACACATCGGCTTCTTTGCTCCAGTCTTTGTTTGCATAAACTGGCGCCAGTTGGTTGATTTGCTGGCTGAGAGTCTGCCATTCGACGTCTGTTAATTTCAAACCGGTTTGCGCCAGCCAGACTTGTTGCTGCTCGGCCGCTTTGGCTTTGACCAGTGATTTGGCCAGTACCGGACCTGTTTGTTTCACCGCTTTGATCACATCACGGTTCCAGGCATAAATGCCGTTAGCGCCGAGTGATAAACCGCCGGTTTCGTGGTCGGCGGTGATCACTAACAAGGTATCCGGATTGGCGTCGACAAAGGCTTTAGCTGCTTTGATGGCATTAGCGAAATCATGCATTTCAGCCATGGCGCAGGCGACATCGTTGGCGTGCCCACACCAGTCAATCTGACTGCCTTCAATCATCACGACAAAACCTTTGTCTGAGCTGCTCAGCAGCTTCAGCGCTTTTTCCGTCATCTGCACCAGCGGCTGTTGCACCGGATTGTCCAGCGTGCTGGGGAAACCAACCGGGGCTAATAACGCCAGCGCCGGTAAAGTGTTGATGCTGTTAAAGTCCTGCCAGCTGTTGGCATATTGATAACCGGCTTGTTTGAACTGTTTGGCCAGGTTGCGCTCTTTGCGCTCAAAATAGCTCGTACCGCCGCCAAACATCAGATCCGCAACAAATTTACCGTCGACTTTGTTATCAAAATAATCGTTGGCAATTTCGTCATAGGCTTTGCGGGTTTTGTTGTGGGCGATAAATGCCGCCGGTGTGGCATGATTAATTTGTGCTGTAGCGACAACGCCGGTCAATTTGCCCTGGTGTTTGGCAATTTCCAGCATAGTGGTCAGTTTGTTGTGGTCGTGATCAACGGAGATAGCGCCGTTGTAGCTTTTATGGCGGGTCGACAGCGCTGTTGCACCAGCCGCAGAATCGGTGACTATGGTGTCGTCATCCGGGTAAGTGGTGGCGACACCCACCCATAACTCGTCAAAAATGGTCGCTTCCACTGCCTTGGTGGCCGGGTCGTCCATGTAATAGCGATAAGCGGACAAATACGCCGGGCCCATGCCGTCGCCAATCATATAAATGATGTTTTTTGGAGCCGCTATTGCTGATGCAGGCAATAAAGCGGCCAGCACCGCCAGTGATGTTTTTGTCATATCAGTCCGCCAGAAGTTGGGAGATTAGTATCAGTCATTGCTGAAGCAGCGCTATTGTAGGGGCGCAGCAAGGGTTCAGACAACAACTGCGATTAGTGCGAGTCTGCTTGCGGCAGATGACAAATTCATGACCCGCAAGAACTTTATCGCTGCTCTTGCGTGCAGCAGTGGTCTGACATATTGTGCTATGACAAAAATATTTGCTGCATTGCAACTTTGCAGGCTTTGCCGGGGTCGAATCATAGCCGGTTCCTGCAAATGGTCCAACAACAATGGGCTAATAGTCAAATGGCTCAATCGTTTGCAAAAGCGGCAATAGAGGTGCTCAGCGTGCACTGAGCAGTGGTAGCAGTGTACTGCAGCATATTGCAGTTTT
>SSFI01000117.1 GCA_008015325.1 Rheinheimera sp. | reverse complement strand
GTGCGATAGCGTAACGGTTACCAGGAAGCTCGATCATCTCACCCTGCATACAGTCAGCCAGACCGTTAATGCGGATGATACCGTCTGTTACAGAGACGATAGTACCTTCGTTGCGAGCTTCACTGACAACTTCAAACTGAGCAATACGTTGTTTGATCAGTTCAGAGATTTCAGTGGAATTCAGTTGCATGCTCTAATCCCCAATTATGACTGCAGCGCAGTGGCTAAACGGTCTAATTTACCGCGAACTGAGCCATCAATAACCATATCACCGGCTTTGATTAACATACCCCCGACAACTGCCGGGTCTACGCTACAGTTCAACTTAACTTTGCGGGCTAAACGCTGTGATAACGCCGCGATCAGTTTGTCCTGCTGAGCAGAGCTCAGTACAGTTGCAGAAACCACATCAACAGTGGCTTCTTTTTCGTACTCAGCTTTTAACACCAGATAACCGTCTAACACGGCAGGAAGTGCCGCCAGACGCTGGTTTTCTGCCATGACCTTAATCAGGTTCTGACCGTGGCTATTCAGCTGTTCACC
This sequence comes from Rheinheimera sp., assembly GCA_008015325.1. Taxonomy (GTDB): domain Bacteria; phylum Pseudomonadota; class Gammaproteobacteria; order Enterobacterales; family Alteromonadaceae; genus Pararheinheimera. Next base: position 13,895 of record SSFI01000117.1, on the reverse strand, counting down.
ACAAACCTGGATAAAAAAAGCTGCCTGTGCGTCGGCAGCACTGTTGCTTTGCAGGCGCTCGGCGACCACTGGATTTTTCACTACTTCAGCAGCGAAAAACAGCATATCAGCCCAGGCCGCCAAAGCGTTTTGTTCGACAGCAAAGTCAAACGCCGCTTTGGCATAAGGACGAGCGACATTCGTCAGTTCAGACATGGCTCTTCCTCTTTACAGTTCTGCAACCAGTTTATCCAGGATGTCGCTGTGAGCAGCTTCATCAATTGAACGTTGAAGGATCCGCTCTGCGCCGGCAACGGCGAGGGCAGCGACCTGCTTACGCAGTTCTTCTTTCGCCCGGATGCGTTCAGCTTCGACTTCAGCTTTAGCCTGAGCCAGGATTTTGTCCCGCTCTGCCTGCGCTTTGACCGCAGCTTCTTCGATGATCTGCGCTTCGCGTTTTTTCGCCTGGTCGATCACGGCAGAAGCTTGAGCTTTTGCGTCGATCAGCTGTTGTTTTGCTTTCTCTTGCGCCAAACGCAGGTCTTGTTCGGCGCGATCACTCGCGGCCAAACCATCTGCGATTTTTTGCTGACGAGCTTCAATTGCGCCGATAATTGGTGGCCATACGTACTTCATACAGAAGAGTACGAACACCAGGAACGCGATTAACTCACCAATGAGAGTGGCGTTAATATTCACGACCGCTTCTCCTTAAATGACAAAAGTAAATGTTCTGGTTCGCGTCCAAATTACATTGCGAACAGCATGTACAGAGCGATAGCAACACCGATCATCGCGATGGCGTCGATAAGGCCCGCTACTACGAACATTTTACCTTGCAGGCTAGGAGCCAGCTCTGGTTGACGAGCTGCAGACTCGAGGAATTTACCGCCCAGAGTACCGAAGCCGATTGCAGTGCCCAGTGCACCTAAACCGATTAACAGGGCAACTGCGATCAGTTTTAAACCTAATACCATTTCCATGATGTTCTCCAAGTTACTAATGTTAAAGTTAAAGTTAAAAAGAAATCTTTATTAATGATGCTCGTGCGCCATGCTCAGATACACCACCGTCAGGATGGTGAAAATAAACGCCTGCAGCGGGATAACCAGTAAGTGGAACACTGCCCAGACGAAGTGCATTGGCAGCTGATATAAACCTGTCATCGCGATCAGGATGAAAATCAGCTCGCCGGCGTACAGGTTACCGAATAACCGCAGCGCCAGTGACAGAGGCTTGGCCAGCAAGGCAACCACTTCCAAAATGAAGTTGAACCAGTATAACCAAGGCGTGTTGAAGGGCTGGGTGGTCAGTTCTTTGATAAAACCGCCGATGCCTTTCATTTTAATTGAGTAGTAAATCATCAGGATAAACACGCCCAGCGCCAGTGCAATGGTCATGTTCAGGTCTGTAGTTGGTACAGCTTTCATGTAGACATGGTGCGGGTCATAACCCATGGCAGCACCAATCTGTTGGGCAGTCCATGGAATAAAATCAACCGGTACTAAGTCCAGCAGGTTCATCAGCAGAACCCAGACAAAAATTGTCAGTGCCAGTGGGGCAATGAGCGGATTTTTACCGTGGAAAGTGCTTTTGACTGTGTTTTCAATGAATTCAACCACCATTTCAACGGCACATTGCCATTTCGTGGGGACGCCGGCGTTGGCAGTTTTTGCCACAGCGCGGAAAGAGAACAGGAAAATCAATCCCATAAAGATTGACCAGCCTAAGGTGTCAACGTGAACGGTCCAAAAACCTTCGCCGACGCTCCAGTTGGTCAGGTGGTGGGTAATATAGTCTTTGCTCGTAAGCTCACCAGATGCCATCGTTAGTCCCAATTATCGTAGTTAATCAAAATCGGTAACAACGCCTGTAAGATCAGGGCGAACACCAGTCCGCCAAAAAACAGCCAAGGGATCAACAGTGCGTGTTTCAGCGCTGTTGCCACCAACAACGCCAACAATAAAAATTTTAGTGATTCACCGCGGTAGACCGATTTCAGCACCAGTTCTGGATGCAGGTCTGCCCGGAAGCGAAACACATACCACGTAAAAAGACTGTGCGGCACAACAACACAATAAATGCCAAGCAATACAGATTTTGCGGCCAGCTTATCCCAAGCTGCCAGACAGAGCGCCGCCAAAGCAAATCCTGCCAGCGACTGCCACAAAAAAGTCTGTAAAATCAATTTATAGCGTTGTTTTGTTGTGGTTAAAGGCACTGAATACCACCCGAAAATACGCAAAACAACGGGATAAAAAGCTCGCGCAAGTATACTTATCTGCCTTATTTTTGCAACCAAAAGCCGCGCCAATACTACGAATGTCGAACTTTCTGAAACCTGACCGGTTAATTTTCAGACTCAGACAGGCCCAATTTATGCAAGATACCGTCTAATTCCGGCAAACTGCTGTAATTGATGACTAATTCGCCTTTGCCTTTGCGGTTGTAACTAATACTGACCGGCGCACCAAAACGTTCACTGAGTTTGGATTCCAACGCGGCAACATCCGGGTCTTTTACTTTGACTTCTTTGACCGGAACGGGCTCCAGCAAGCGGCGAATCAAACTCTCCGCTTCACGCACCGTCAGCTGCTTTGCGGCAATAATACGGCCGGTATCTGGTTGCTGCTCAGCGGGCAAAGCTAAAATCGCGCGGGCATGGCCCATCTCAATATCACCATGTTCAAGCAGCGTTTTCACTTCGTCGGCGAGTTGATTCAGGCGCAATAAATTCGTCACGGTCGCGCGAGATTTGCCAACAGCATCAGCAACTTGCTGATGAGTCAGTTCAAATTCACTGAGCAGGCGCTGCAAGGCGACCGCTTCTTCCATCGCATTCAGGTCTTCACGCTGAATGTTTTCGATCAGCGCGATAGCGACAGCAGCTTCGTCCGGCACGTCTTTTAAAATGCAAGGTACTTCGGCAAGGCCCGCCAGTTGCGATGCACGCCAACGCCGTTCACCGGCGATAATTTCATAACGGTCGGTGCCAACCGGCCGCACGACAATTGGCTGGATCACGCCTTGGGCGCGGATAGAACTGGCCAGTTCTTCTAAGGCATCCTGTGACATGTCTTTGCGCGGCTGGTACTTGCCGGGCTGCAGCCACTCCACCGGCAGCTTTTGTAATTCGGTTTGACGGTTTTCAGTCTGACTTTCAGCCGGCGCGGCAGGCTTGCCCGTGGTCAGTAATGCATCTAAACCCCGGCCCAGACCTCTTTTTTTCAAAGACATTCGCAGCTTATTCCTTCACGTCACACCGCAGGGGTGGTTTTGGGTTGTTTTTTGTCGGCACGGCGTAAAATTTCACCGGCCAGCGCCAGGTAAGCCTTAGCACCGGTCGAACTTTTATCGTAATACATCACCGGCGTACCAAAACTAGGCGCTTCGGCCAGACGCACGTTACGCGGGATCACGGCCCGGTAGACTTTCTCGCCAAAGTGACGTTTGAGCTGCTCAGAAACGTCATTTGCTAGGCGGTTTCGCGGGTCATACATAGTGCGCAAAATACCTTCAATTTTCAGGTCGGCGTTCACGACAGCAGCCAGTTTGTTGATGGTATCCACCAAAGCGGTCAAACCTTCCAGCGCATAGTATTCGCATTGCATCGGCACCAGCACTGAATCAGCGGCGGCCATCGCATTGACCGTCAGCATATTGAGCGATGGTGGGCAATCAATAAAAATAAAATCATACTGGTCGCGGTAGTTTTTCAGCGCATTACGAAGGCGCAGTTCGCGGGCAAACACATCAAGCAACCGCACTTCCGCTGCCGTGACATCTGAATTGCCGGCGATCAGGTGATAGCCGCCGGCCGTTTCTTTCACCACGACTTCAGGCAACGGCTTTTCGTCGACTAATAACTCATAAGCCGTGGCATGCACTTCATATTTGTCGACGCCGCTGCCCATAGTTGCATTGCCCTGCGGGTCCAAATCGATGAGCAGGACTTTGCGTTTAGTCGCGGCCATAGATGCCGCCAGATTGACTGCTGTCGTAGTTTTACCTACGCCACCTTTCTGATTGGCTATCGCGATGATTTTTCCCACAAAAATCCCTAGTCCGTATTCAGACTGCTGTTTTTTCCAGCACCAGCAGATAACGTTGGCCGACCAACTCTGGCACTGTCAGTTCGACATTGCCGACAACTTTAACAAAATCAGGCAAAGCTGCAATTTCTTCCTGCGCTTGCGCGCCTTTCATGGCGAGAAACTGGCCATTCGCGACCGGCAAATGCTGGCACCAGTGCAGCATGTCTGCCAGCGAAGCGAAAGCACGGCTAATCACGCTGTCGTATTTTTCATGGTGTTCTTCAACGCGGCTTTGCACCGGCTGAATATTTTTAAGACCCAACTGCAATTTCACCTGATTTAAAAAACGAATCCGTTTGCCGAGACTGTCTAGCAGGGTAAATTCTTTATCCGGGCAACAAATGGCAAGTGGCACACCCGGCAAACCAGGGCCTGTGCCGACATCAATGATGCGTTGACCATGCAAATGCGGCGCAACGACCAGGCTGTCCATGATGTGCTTCACCAGCATTTCATTGGGGTCACGCACCGAGGTTAAATTGTAAGCGCTGTTCCATTTGTCCAGTAGCTGCACGTATTGCACCAGCTGCTGTAACTGCAGCAGTGATAGCTGCAGTCCGGCTTGCGCGACCAGTTTGGTTAATCTTTCCAGCATGGATACATCCTGATTCCGGTAAATTTACGCAGATTTGCGCAACAGGCCCTGTTTCTTCAGATAAACCAGCAACAAAGAAATGGCCGCTGGGGTAATACCCGAGATCCTTGACGCCTGTCCCATAGTTTCTGGTTGCGTCTGGTTCAGTTTTAATACCACTTCGTTTGACAACCCTTTGACCACTGAATAGTCAAAATTCGCTGGCAAGCGGGTATTTTCATTGCGTTCCTGCTTGGCGATCTCATCTTGTTGCCGGTTGATATAACCTTCGTATTTGATCTGGATCTCGACCTGTTCTGCCGCATCCTGCATAGCAAGACCAGGACCCACGCCTTCAATCTGCATCAGATCTTTGTAGTTGACTTCAGGCCGGCGGATCAGTTCTTCCAGGCTGGCTTCACGGCTCAGTGGCGTTTTCAGTAAAGCATTCACTGATTCCAGTGCACTGTGCTGCGGGTGGATCCAGCTTTGTTTCAGGCGCTGACGCTCCAGTTCAATCTGTTCGATTTTTTCGTTAAACGCAGCCCAGCGTACATCGTCAACCAGACCTAATTCTCGGCCTTTGGCGGTCAGGCGCAGATCGGCATTATCTTCACGTAGCATCAGGCGATATTCAGCACGGCTGGTGAACATACGGTAGGGTTCTTTGGTACCCAGAGTGGTCAAATCATCAACCAGCACGCCAACATAGGCCTGATCCCGGCTTGGTACAAAAGCGTCCTGTTCTTTGACCAGCAAGGCCGCATTCATGCCTGCCAATAAACCCTGAGCCCCGGCTTCTTCGTAGCCTGTGGTGCCGTTGATTTGGCCTGCGAAAAACAGACCTTTGATAAATTTGGTTTCCAGCGAGGTTTTCAGATCGCGTGGATCAAAGAAGTCATATTCAATGGCATAACCAGGCCTTGTGATATGCGCATTTTCCAAACCCGGGATCGAGTGAACAAGAGCCAACTGCACATCAAAAGGTAAGCTGGTGGAAATGCCGTTTGGATAAAGCTCATGAGTGGTTAAACCCTCAGGCTCAATAAAAATCTGATGTTTGTCTTTGTCCGCAAACCGGTTGATTTTGTCTTCGATTGAAGGGCAATAACGTGGCCCGACGCCTTCAATCACACCGGTATACATCGGCGAACGGTCGAGGCCGTTTCGGATGATGTCGTGCGTTTGTTCGTTGGTGTAAGTGATGTAACACGGTACCTGACGTGGATGATCGCTTTGTTTGCCAATAAAAGACATCACTGGCAAAGGCGTATCACCGGGCTGTGGCTGCATTTTGCTGAAATCGACACTACGCGCATCGATCCTTGGTGGGGTGCCTGTTTTCAGGCGGCCAACCCGGAATGGCAACTCACGTAAACGGCGGGCTAAAGCAACGGATGGTGGATCGCCGGCACGGCCACCGCTGTAATTTTGTAAACCAATATGGATCTGGCCCGCCAGGAAAGTGCCGACGGTCAGTACAACGGCTTTGGCTCTAAATTGCAGACCCATTTGGGTCACTGCGCCAACGACCTGATCATTTTCAACGATCAGATCATCACAGGCTTGTTGGAATATCTGCAGGTTTGGCTGGTTTTCCAGAATAGTCCGGATCGCGGCACGATATAACTGGCGGTCGGCCTGAGCGCGGGTGGCACGTACTGCAGGACCTTTTGAACTGTTCAGTGTGCGAAACTGGATCCCGGCGCGATCTGTAGCAACCGCCATAGCACCACCCAGCGCGTCAATTTCTTTGACCAGATGGCCTTTACCAATGCCGCCCATCGCAGGATTACAGGACATCATCCCGAGTGTTTCAACATTATGGGTTAACAATAGCGTTTGCATACCCATCCGTGCGGCAGCCAAAGCGGCTTCAGTGCCGGCATGTCCACCGCCGACCACAATCACATCGTAGTTTTGTTGAAACAACATATCTGCCTCATCGCCTTTGCAACTGCATAAAAAAGGGCACGTATTGTACCTCAGATCCTGTTCGAAACGGAATTGTTTAAACATGCTCAGGATCCAATGTGATCCATATATATAAAGAAGATCTTTAAAGAGATCTTTTTTATTATTCTTACTACTAAGCGACAGCTTTTAGGTTGATAACTGCTTTTTTTAACTGAGGATCAAGATCTTACAAAAGATCTAAACTGTGATCTGTCGTGGATCTAATGCGGATCAACCTGTGATCAAATCACCTTTTTATCCACAGGGCAATATTCGATTAAATTCATCAAGAGGATAACATCAGCTTATACACTTGGTTATTCGTATTTTATTCACAGATGTGATCAAGTTGGGTTCTGCCTGTGGACAAGCCTGTATAGCTCGATCGACGTTTTATCAGAGATTTATCAAAAAGTTATTAAGTAATTTAGCTAATACAAGCAGATGCTGAACTTGTTGGCGTAAAAACCAACATGAACGTTAGACATTCATTTTCTGGACAGTGACTTGTGGATTTTTGGGGGAACAGCAGTTCCCCTTTTTTTCGATTCAAATCTGGTCTGTTACAAGGGCTGGTGAAAGCGCGGAGATGAACTGTGGTAACCATGCCAAGGCGAGATCTTCCGGTAATTCTGCATGCTGTGCATCGATATTCAGGCTTAACCCTAAATTTTTTGCTGAATTTTTAGCCATTAAATCAGCGATCTTAGTGCCAGCCAGACAAAAAGTATCGTAGCTTGAGTCACCTAAAGTGATCACCGCATAAGAAACTGTGGTAAGATCTGGCTGATCTTGTGCTAATTGATCCGCAAAGGGTTGGATATTATCGGGCAGGTCACCCGCGCCGTACGTCGAGGTGATCACTAACCAGGTTGAGTTTCTGGTCAGTTGTTCTAATACGGGCGTCAGATGCAGTCTGACAGGAAATCCCGCTTGTACCAGTGTTTCAGCCACTTGTTCTGCTGTGTATTCAGCAGCGCCCATTTGGCTGCCCACGAGGATCTCAATCATCTGTACGTCTCTGGTCAGTTAAATGATTGGCTATACTACTGGAATTTGTGGCTGTTGAGCATTGCTCTTAACAGGCACCGGGTATTTTTACTGCAATGCAGGCTCAGTAAAACTACAATAGCACATACCTTTAAAGCGCCTGCGTGTTATTGAGGTTAATACAACTTATGTCCGAGTCCCTGACTTTTTCCCAGCTTGATCTGCCAGAACCAATACTGCGCGCGGTCACAGAATTGGGTTACGAAACTCCGTCTCCTATCCAGGCGGCCGCAATCCCAAAACTGTTAGCTGGTGAGGACTTATTAGGCCAGGCGCAAACTGGTACCGGTAAAACCGCTGCCTTTGCACTGCCGTTATTAGCGCGACTGGATCCTGCGCAAAATGAACCACAAATCCTGGTACTGGCGCCAACACGTGAATTGGCAATCCAGGTTGCAGAAGCTTTCCAGGCTTATGCCCGCTTTATGCCAACATTCCATGTTCTGCCTTTATATGGCGGTCAAAATTACACTACACAATTACGGTCGTTAAAACGCGGTTCTCAGGTCATCGTTGGTACACCGGGCCGTATCATGGATCACCTTGATCGTGGCACTCTGGTGTTAGACAAGTTACGCGCTATTGTGCTGGACGAAGCTGACGAAATGCTGCGGATGGGTTTTATCGATGACGTACAGACGATCATGGATGCCACCCCACCGGGTCGTCAGGTTGCTATGTTTTCGGCGACTATGCCGTCTCAAATCCGTGCGATTGCTCAGAAACATCTGAACAATGCGCAGGAAATCAAAATTGAATCAAAAACCAGCACCGTAGAGCGGATCACTCAGCGTTACGTGATGCTGGATGGTAATCAGAAACTGGACGCGCTGACCCGGGTATTGGAAGGCGAAGAATATGATGCCAGCATCATTTTCGTCCGCACGAAAAGTGCCACCGAGGAAATTGCCGAAAAATTAGGTGCTCGCGGTTATGCAGTCGCTTGCCTCAATGGCGATATGAACCAGGCCAACCGCGAACAAACTATTCGCCGCTTAAAAGCCAGCCAAATTGATGTGATTGTTGCGACCGACGTTGCAGCCCGCGGTTTGGATGTTGAACGCATCAGTTTGGTTATTAACTATGACATTCCGTACGACAGCGAAGCCTATGTGCATCGTATTGGCCGGACTGGCCGTGCCGGCCGCGAAGGTAAAGCGATTTTGTTCGTGTCACCACGCGAGCGTCGCCTGTTGCGGACTATTGAGCACGCCACTCGTCAACCGATTGAAAAGATGTCGCTGCCAACTGGTGAAGTGATTGAACAGCGTCGTATTGAGTCGTTCCGTGAAACGCTGGCCAATACCATTGAAGCGAAAAATCTGAGTTTCTTCCAAGACCTGATCAATGACTGGCGCGAGAAGCTGGAAACTACGGATGCAGATCTTGCCGCAGCGTTACTGTTTATGGCGCAAAAAGACCAGCCGTTAAACGTCGCCAGCCAATTCCCTGAGATCCGCGAGCCGCATGCCCGTGGTGAAAGGCCAGAGCGTGGTGATCGTCCGGCCCGTTTTGAACGCGGTGACCGTCCGGAGCGCTCAGGTGATCGTCCAGAGCGCGGCCCACGTCCACCACGTCGCGAGTTGCAGGGTAACTACATCAATTACCGCATTGAAGTCGGTAAAGAGCATGGCGTCCGTGCGGGTGACATCGTTGGTGCCATCGCTAATGAAGCCAACATCGACAGCCAGTTCATCGGTAATATCAAACTGTTTGATCATTTCTCCACAGTTGAGCTGCCGGGTGATATGCCGACTGAAGTGTTCCAGCACCTGAAAAAGGTGTATGTGCGCAAACAGAAACTGAATATCAGTGTTGATACTGGCGGTCCAGGCCCAGAGCGTGCGGACCGGCCAGAGCGTTATCAGCGTAGCGGTGCCGATCGGGCAGAACGTCCTGATCGCGGCACAGGCCCACGTCCGGGTGCTGCACCGAAAAAACCGCGCACCCGTGAAGGCTCGTAAAAGTCTGGTTGTATTGATTTGAGCAAACCCGCCGCATTCCGGCGGGTTTTTTCTTGCGCGAAACTTGTTGCCGGCCTTGATGTTTCATTAGCAGACCCACAAATCATGCTGAAACAGCCAGAGGACCCTGTGATGATTATTGCTTGCCCCCACTGCGCCGGTTTAAACCGGCTGCCGCAACAGCGCTTAACTCAGCAGCCAAAATGCGGTTCATGTAAACAAAGTCTGTTCACTGGTAAGCCGGTTGAAGTGACGATGGCAAATTTTGCCAATTTGAGTCAAAAATCTGATTTACCACTGGTTCTGGATTTTTGGGCCAGCTGGTGTGGGCCCTGCCAAAGTTTTGCGCCAACCTTTGTACAGGCCGCCGCTGAGCTGGAACCCGGTTTTCGCTTCGGTAAAGTTAATACAGAAGCAGAGCAGGAATTAGCAGCACAGTTTCAAATCAGGTCCATTCCGACTTTGATGTTAATCCAACGCGGTAAGGTCATAGCCCAGTTATCCGGGGCATTACCAAAAGCGCAGTTTTATCAGTGGCTGCAGCAGCACAGTGCTCAGTTACAGCAAGCTGAGTGAGGAAACACAACCGGGCTGTTTAATAAAGATGCCCGGGTTTCATTTGTGTTAATTCATCTTGTTTGCAGCTGTTGAACAAGCAGTCCAACATCACGGTGTTGTGCCTGTTCAGTAATCTATTCAACCTTTTTTCTGTCGGAGACTTTATGGAAAATCGCAAATTCACTGTTACCAGTCCAGATATTCAGGAAGGTCATTTCATGGCCAAAACCTTTGAATTCAATGGTTTTGGTTGTGATGGTCCGAACTTATCGCCTGCGCTGCATTGGCAAAACGCCCCAGCCGGTACTCAAAGCTTTGCGGTAACTGTTTACGACCCCGATGCGCCGACCGGCTCCGGTTTCTGGCACTGGCTGGTTGTGGATATTCCGGCAGAAGTAAACGAGTTGGCACAAGGTTCCGGCAATGGCACTTTACCGGTTGGATGCCGTTCCTTTATGAACGACTATGGTATTAAAGAGTTTGGTGGCGCTTGCCCACCGGAAGGCCATGGTATGCACCGTTATCAGTTTACAGTGTGGGCCTTACCTATGCCGGCATTAGGTTTGCCAGATGACGCCAGTGCTGCTGTGGTAGGTTTTATGCTCAATGCCAATGCGTTGGCAAAAGCGACGCTGACAGCGACTTATGCACGTTGATGTAAGGGCGCGAGTAAGATATGAAGCCGGCTGATACGCCGGCTTTTTGTTATTTTCCGATACAGAATGTATAAAATTATTATAAATCAATGCCTTATCATGATTTGAAGCGGCTGTAGGTGGGCCGTTTTCGGATAAGAAAATATCATGATAGGCAAATATCTATAATTCCATCAAAACAGCAATGGTTCCTCTGTCCAACGCTCAGGGAAACCCATAGATTTCTTGACGAAGTTGGTTACAGGGTATGTTACAAACAACTGATTGATTATTGGACCTAACCTATCGCTGTAGCCCAACCCCGTATAGATCTTCTGTATTGCGGCAACTGCGGTATAAAGCCGATTTAATTGATCTTCTTCTCTTCCACCGCTAATGCTGTGTTTTACTAAGTCAATTTCGGGCTTTAGAATTCGCTTAATACCTGTAGGAGATTTTAAATTTCGGTTGAAAAGGCGTGTATGGTGGCCACAATGATTCCTAACTTCTTGAATTGTAGCCATCCATGATGCTAGAGACTTGAAGTTTTTAACACCAACTTTTTGAGCAAATCTATTCAGTTTATGTGTTTCTATTGAGTCTTCGGTCATGCCTTCCAGTAGCTTTGTTAGATTACCAAAAGTCATCAGCTCTATCGCAATCCATGCTGGTGGTAGATCTCTATAAAATGGACAAAACTCGTTAAAATATTTGTTCCTAAAATGAGATGCAAAGAGTTCTTTTGAGTCAACAAACGCACTTCTGACGTTTGAAACTGTTCTAATGTGGTTATCACTGTTTGCAAACAGAGAAGTATCTAGGTACCAAAAGGTATTGCCGGTTTTTTCGGTCATCCACTGTTCGAATTTACTTCTGACACCTATTTCAACCGATGCGATAAATCTGAAAAGAGTGTTTCTTAGTTCGTTGTCAAATTCGTAAAGCTGATTAGCCTTATCGAATGAAGCCTCTTCTCGAAACGTCTTGTCTTCATTTTGGAACGGAATAAGGTACGCCTTGAAGCGGTAATAACTGCAGCGATCTAAAATTTTTATCGCTTTTGGCAGATCCTCAATTGTTAAATTTTGGTCGACCAACTTCTGACATAATTCGCGACTAGTTTTGTGCGGCTTGGTGTAGGGAAGCAAATTTGCCACGTGCGAATCCTTTATTTCGGGCAAAAAAAAGGCTCCCACTCTTACGAGACCCTAGGGGACTCTGGAGGAAGCCGTTGTTAAAGCCAGTATAATACGAAAACGTGATTATCTGGTCGGACCACTGTTTATGTATCTTCGATTGATAAAGTTAATCGTCGTCTAATTAATATAAAAAAGGAAGCCATCCAACTGCTTCCCTCAGTTCTAAATCAATGCTGCAATTTGTTTTGAAACTTACGCAATGGGCTAGGCACTCGCCCGAGCATCCAATCGTTTAAAGCTGCCCGTGAAATGTAAGCCCGCTTGCCACCAGGTTTTGTGAAATGCAGTTGGTTCTCACAGGACAGTTTGTACATCCGGCTTACACTTAAATCGCAGTAGATCGCGCTCTCTTCAAGAGTCAGTACCTCTTTGAAGTTCAGTGACATTTTCATCAAGCAGAGTTCGATTGATGATTTTGCAATCACCTCAGAATCAAGGGTTGCCGCTGCACCTAATGCCTGCGTTATTTCATTCATCGATGCTGCTGATTCTGTATCGTTATCAAATTTTGGTTCTGGGAAATTGGGAATATGGGAATTGCTCATAAATTCAATCTCTTATCTTAATGTTTAATTTGGGAAACTTGAGTGTTCAAGTGCAGGTCGCGAATAATCTTGCTAGGGAAAATTCTGTAGTACCGATCGTGTGGTTTGCCGCCAGGGAACTGGCGTTTGAATTCGAAACGGCCCGCTCCTTCATTTGTCATCAGCCAACCGCGTTGTTTCATCATGTTTGCACGCTGCGATAGCTGGCTAACATGTTGGATTTGCAATCCATCTCTGAAAGCCGGTTTAGTAATGAACCATTCGCATTCGTCGTTATCGTTTACGACATAGCCGACATCACCATCCTGAAGTGCTTGTGACGGTTCAACTAAAGCAAGTTCCCACAGAGGTAGCGCATGTGCCAAGATCCGGCGCAGTGCATGCTCCTCGCTATCATGGTGATGGCCACGATTATCGAGCCAGCACTCATACAAATTTCGCATTGAGTTTATGGCTTCATTCGGCCCCCAAGGCATGATTCCCGCAGCAATTGCCATTTCGCCCGCTAATGCTAATAGTGCAAAACGATCCAGTGCATAACCGGTTTGATTGCCGTGTTGAGATTTAGAAAGCTTTTCCCTAATCTTTGCCAACTCAGTACGCAGATATTCAGCAAGGTTTGGCTGTTTGCTCAGATACTCAATCCACGCAAGAAATACTGTCCCATGGTTAGCCGCCATGTTGCGATCTAGCATTTCTGCAAATTCCTTAGAGTTCATTGCAGAATGCAGGTAGTCAAAAGCGCCGTATTGCCGCGCAACAGGCAATTCAATGAACCGAGCTTCTTGGCCTGCGCGCACTGTTTTTTGAATTTGGGCCAGCGTTTCGGAAAGACTGATTTCGCCAGTGCTTAGAAAACCCAAACGCCAGCGATTTGTTTTCGTGGCAAAACCTTCTTTACTCCCACGAATTTTCGATACGCCGTTAGCCAGCATATAGATGGCTTGGTCAACGTCTTCCGGACTTGCTTGATGTAATTCATCTAGACACAGCAGCATATCGTTGCGACTCGTGGCAATTGCTTCTAAACCGTTTGCTGTTGCTCGCCAGGTATAGCAATAGGAGCGGTTTGAATAGAGACTGGCACTTAAGATCAGCACGGTAGTTTTGCCTGATTTGGAATTTCCAACTAGGTGGAAACCACAGCTGTCCCAGTTCAGCCAATGAAGCAGCGGCGCGGCTAGAGCGGTGCAACAAGCAAATACCATGAGTGGGTTGCCTTCACACAAGCGACCGATGTGTTGTTGCCAGCTATGCAGCGAACCCAGAATTCGAATTTTTCGAAATATGAGCATTGGTTGTGGTTGGAATTATGACCGCCCAATGCTCTTTTTATTGCAG
>SSFI01000010.1 GCA_008015325.1 Rheinheimera sp. | reverse complement strand
TTGTGCTCGGCACCCAATGGGGTGACGAAGGAAAAGGTAAAATCGTCGATTTATTAACCGACAAAGCGAGTTTCGTTGTGCGCTACCAGGGCGGCCATAATGCTGGTCACACCTTGGTGATCGACGGCGAAAAAACTGTACTGCACCTGATCCCGTCAGGCATTTTACGTGACAACGTAAAATGTGTGATCGGCAACGGCGTCGTGTTATCTCCGGAAGCTTTGCTTAAAGAGATGACCATGCTGGAGCAGCGCGGTGTGCCTGTACGCGAGCGCTTGGTTTTATCCGAAGCTTGTCCGCTGATTCTGCCATTCCATGTTGCTTTAGATGTTGCCCGTGAACAGGCGCGTGGCGACAAGAAAATCGGCACTACCGGTCGTGGTATCGGCCCTGCATACGAAGACAAAGTGGCACGTCGCAGTCTGCGCGTTGGCGACCTGTTCAATCAAGAACTGTTCGCTGAGAAACTGAAAGCGCTGATGGAACTGCACAATTTCACGCTGACCCAATACTACAAAGTTGACGCGGTCGATTATCAAACCACCTTAGACAATGCATTAGCTTTAGCTGACATGCTGAAGTCGATGGTTGTTGACGTGACTGACCTGCTCGATAAAGCGCGTAAAGCCGGTAAAGAAATCATGTTCGAGGGCGCGCAGGGTACCCTGCTTGATATCGACCACGGCACTTACCCGTATGTAACTTCATCGAACACCACCGCCGGTGGCGTGGCGACTGGTGCAGGTTTCGGTCCTTGCTACCTTGATTATGTGCTGGGTATCGTCAAAGCCTATACCACTCGTGTCGGTTCAGGTCCATTCCCGACTGAACTGGATTGCGAAGTGGGCGAACACTTAGGTGTGAAAGGCCATGAATTCGGTGCAACCACAGGCCGCAAACGTCGTTGTGGCTGGTTTGATGCCGTCGCCGTGCGCCGTGCCGTGCAGCTGAACAGCATCTCTGGTTTCTGCCTGACCAAACTGGATGTACTGGATGGCCTGACTGAAGTGAAAATCTGTGTCGGCTACCGCCAGCCAGATGGTTCAGTATCAACAGTGCCACCAATGGCAGCAGAGGGTTATGAGCTGGTCACGCCTGTGTATGAAACCATGCCGGGCTGGACTGAGTCGACCTTTGGTGTGCAGTCACTGGACGCTTTACCACAAGCCGCCCGTAACTACATCAAACGCTTGGAAGAAGTCACTGAAGTACCAATCGATATCGTGTCGACAGGCCCGGATCGGGTTCAGACTATCGTTCTACGCCATCCGTACGAGGCGTAATCAGAAAAAACGCTGCCCCGGCAGCGTTTTTTTATGTTCAGGAAGTACGGTATGCCGAAATTGCAGGTACGCGGTACCCGGAACGATATTTCGGCGATGTAAGACAACCTCGGACTATATTTTTCAATCAGGCACAATTTTTGTATTCTTTTTGCTTAATCTGCTATGTGACCACATAGTGTCATTTTTCTGCTCGGGTGGCTGCTGTGAAAAAGTGTGTATGGTCTTGCTCTTTAATGCTCTTATCCGGAGTTCTGCTGTCACAGCCTGTCTGGGCGCAGGAAGCTTTGACTGAACTGGGTGTTGTTCAGCTGTATACACAAGACGAACTGCTCGAAATGATCCGCTCCAACACCCACTTAAAGCGTGTACAGGCGGACGACTGTCAGCTGGTGAAGGATATCGAAGCACGGGCAGACATTATGAAACTGCCTGCCTACCAGTTCTTATTTGGCGACATGCTAGCTTTTGGCGTTTGTGTGCCCAAGAACGCTGAACGTGGCTGGGACCTGATGTTGGCCTCTGCTTTACAAGGCTTGCCGGAAGGATTGGAGCAAGTCGGCCGGTATTATCAGCAAGGCAAGCTGGTACAAAAAGATCTGAGCAAAGCTCAGCAATTTTTGTATGAAGCCGGCGCAATGGGCAATATCAATGCTCAGGTGCGGCTGGCCGAATTGTTTCTGGCTAATCAGGGCAGTCCGGCTGATTACGAAACAGTGTATCGTTGGTTGCATCATGCAATAACCGCCGATAAAGACCTGCATGCCCGCATCGAAAAAGCTTTAAAGGGTCTCGCGAGTCGGATGCCGGAAGCGGTGCTGACCCGGGCGAAAAAGCCACTTTGATGACAGTTTGCTGAAGTTTTCCACAGTAACCGTGAAAATTCGCTGTCAGACTGTTAGACTGAGCACAGTTATTCAAAGAAAGAGTCTCCATGACGATCAAAGATCCGCATCTTGCGCGCGAGCAGGAAAAATACGAAAACCCCATCCCGAGCCGGGAATTTATCCTCGAACACATCAAACAACGGCAACAACCTGCCTATTTCGACGAATTAGCGGCAGAACTTCACCTGACTGACGAAGACGCATTATTCGCGCTGAAAAAACGTCTGCGTGCCATGGAACGTGACGGCCAGTTGTTATTTACCAAAACTAAACGCTATGGCCTGGTCGACGACCTGGACCTGGTCAAAGGCACTGTGCTTGGCCATCGCGAAGGTTTCGGCTTTTTGAAGCTGGAACAGGGCGGGCCGGACTGGTATATCCCTAATTTTGAAATGCAGCGCCTGTTGCCGGGTGATGTAGTGCTGGCCAGTGCCGGCGAGATCAAAGGCAAAGATAAAGTCGAAGCACGGATTGTCCGGGTGCTGGAACCACGTAAAGAGCCAATCGTCGGCCGCTATTTTAAAGATTTTGCCCTTGCGGTGGTGGTGCCGGAAGATCCGCGCATTTCGCAGGATATTGTGATCCCGGTCGGTGAAGAAAATGGTGCCCGCCATGGCCAGATAGTGCTGGCAGAAGTCACAGCCCGGCCGTCAAAACGTGTGAATGCCGTCGGTAAAGTGGTTGAAGTTCTGGGTGAACATATGGCACCCGGTATGGAAATCGAAGTGGCTATCCGTAATCACAACATTCCACATACGTTTTCATCGGCGGTTGAGCAACAAGTCAGCCAGTTCGGCGCTGAAGTACCGGCATCAGCCAAAGCCGGCCGGGTCGATCTGACCGACATTGGCCTTATTACCATCGATGGTGAAGATGCCCGCGACTTTGACGACGCCGTGTATTGCGAGCGTAAAGACGACGGTGGCTGGCACTTGCTGGTTGCTATCGCTGACGTCACTGCATATGTCCAGCCGGATACTGCGCTGGATCGTGAAGCTCTGGATCGCGGCAACTCGGTGTATTTCCCGGACCATGTGGTGCCGATGTTGCCGGAGGCCTTGTCAAATGGCTTATGTTCACTAAATCCACATGTAGACCGGCTGTGTTTTGTTGCGGACATGCACATCAGTGCACAAGGCAAACTTGGCAGTTACCGGTTTTATGAAGCCGTGATGCATTCCAAAGCCCGCCTGACTTATAACAAAGTCCATGCAATTCTGCAGGGCGATCCGGAGCTGCGTCAGCAATATGCTGAAAATCTGACCAACATCGATAACTTGTATTCGTTGTACAAGCAAATGGCGAAAGTGCGCGCCGAGCGCGGCGCTATTGAGTTTGAAACGGTAGAGACCCGGTTCATTTTTAACAGTCATCGCAAGATTGAGCAGATAGTGCCAATCCACCGTAACGAAGCGCACAAAATCATCGAAGAATGTATGATTCTGGCGAACGTTGCTGCAGCAAAACTGGTAGAAAAAAATGAGGCTGCGGCGCTTTATCGGGTACATGAACAGCCGGATGGCGACCGTTTTGCCAACTTTAAACGTTTCCTGCTGGAGCTAGGCATCACGGCAGATTTACCGGTTGAACCCACACCGCTGGAGCTGACGCAGTTATTGGCGAAAATCGGCGACCGGCCTGATAAAGAACTGATTGAAACAACGCTGTTACGGTCTTTAAAGCAAGCGGTGTATCAGCCGGATAACCAAGGCCATTTTGGTCTGGCGCTGGAGGCTTACGCCCATTTCACATCGCCTATTCGCCGTTATCCTGATTTATTGTTACACCGCGCTATCAAGGCCGTCCTGCACAAACAAGGTGAGGCGGTGACCGGCGCCCGTGGCTACAGCCACGAGCAAATGGTGCCGCTCGGTGAACAATGTTCGATGACCGAACGCCGCGCTGATGATGCCACCCGCGAAGTCTCCGATTGGCTCAAATGTGAGTATATGCAGGATCACCTCGGCTCCACTTTCCAAGGCGTGGTGGCGACTGTTACCAGCTTTGGTTTGTTTGTGCGCCTGGTGGACTTGTATATCGAAGGTCTGGTGCACGTTACTTCACTGCCAAATGATTACTATCACTTTGATACTGAACGGCAAATCTTGCTCGGCGAGCACAGTAAACAGAGCTACCGTATGGGTGATTTGCTGGAAGTCAAAGTGCTGGCGGTCAATCTCGAAGCGCGCAAAATTGATTTGGGCGTGGTCACCACTTTACAAAGTGGCAAAGGCGCGCCGAAAAAAATTCCTGCGGGTAGCGATGGTAAAACGCAAAAAGGCCATTCAGGCAAAAAAGGCCGTGCTGTGGCTGATCCAACGCAAAGACCGGGTAAAACTAAAGCTGGTCGTGGTGGCAGCAAATCTGCTGCAAAAGGAGATGCCGCAGGAGCGAAAAAAGCTCCTCGTCGGCGCAAGTAAGCAGCAACACAATTCGGCAGGCTGAATTTAAAGGCGGTTTTTGCTACACTGCCGTTCATTCCACTGACCAGTATTGGTCAACGACCACAACAGGCGCTTTTGCGCCTGTTGCACTTTGAGATCTCATATGAGCACAGATTTTATTTTCGGCCTGCACTCGGTCAGCGCTTTTCTGGAACGTAATCCGCAAGATGTGCTGGAGTTGTTCGTATTAAAAGACCGCGACGACCAACGGATGACGCCGCTGATACAGCAAGCGCGTAAACTGGGGATCTCCGTGCAGTTTTGTCAGCGTAAAACCCTGGACGAAAAAGTCGAAGGTGCACAGCATCAGGGCGTTGTTGCCAAAGCGCGGCTGTCGGATGCCGGTGATGAGCATGATCTGAAACGGATTCTGGATACTCAGGCACAGCCGTTTTTGTTAATTCTGGATGGCATTACCGACCCGCATAACCTTGGCGCCATTCTGCGCAGTGCCGATGCCGCCGGTGTGCATGCGGTGATAGCGCCAAAAGACCGTGCAGCTAAACTCACCGCTGTGGTGCGAAAAGTGGCTTGTGGTGCTGCGGAAGCGGTGCCATTTATTGCCGTAACCAATCTTGCCCGCACTATCCGCGAATTAAAAGATGCCGGTGTTTGGGTGTTGGGCGCTGCCGGTGAAACTGACACGACGATATATCAGGCCAGTTTGCAAGGCCCGCTGGCGCTGGCGATGGGCGCAGAAGGCGACGGTTTACGCCGTCTGACCAAAGAGCTGTGTGATGGGCTGGTCAAAATCCCGATGTTCGGTGCGGTATCAAGTTTAAACGTGTCAGTTGCCACCGGAATTTGTCTGTACGAAGCGGTGCGCCAGCGTACCAGCAATTAAATGTTTAGTTTGGTCGGCTGATTTGTACCAAAGCGGATTAACTGCTTGTATTTCGGCCGATCGATCCGTAAAATACTCGACCTTCGACCCACATCCATGTTCCTTGCCTCTATGCGAGTCTGGTCGAGCTCACCCGAGGCTAATTAACCGTAAGGAGCTACCATGCGTCATTACGAAATCGTGTTTATGGTTCACCCTGATCAGAGTGAACAAGTTCCAGGTATGATCGAACGTTACACTGGTGCTATCAAAGAAGCTGGCGGTTCAATCCACCGTCTGGAAGACTGGGGCCGCCGTCAACTGGCTTACCCAATCGAAAAACTGCACAAAGCCCACTATGTTCTGCTGAACGTAGAAGCGCCACAAGCAGTGATCGATGAACTGGAAACTAACTTCCGCTACAACGATGCTGTGCTGCGTAATCTGATCATGCGCACCAACGGCGCTGTCACTGAGCCATCACCAATGGCTAAAGTTCGTGAAGAACGTCGTGACCGTGCTCCACGTGATGCTGAAGAGCAGGTAGCAAACGACGAGTAATCTGATGGACAACTGTCTGGTCCTCACTGGCGTCGTATGCCGTCAGCCTGACCGGAACGAGAGTCCTGCTGGTATTCCGCATCTGTACTTTGTGCTTGAGCACAAATCGATGCAACTGGAAGCCGGTTACAACAGAGCCAGTTACCTGCGCATTCATGTGGTGGTAACCGGTGAGTTAAGCAGACAAAGTCACAATTTGATGCAGGGTAGTGTGGTCAGGGTGCAAGGGTTTTTAAACCGGCATCAGACCCGGAGCGGTCAGGCAAAGCTTGTGCTCCATGCCCAACAGATTGAAATTTTAAGTTAGGAGAAAGTTCATGGCCCGTTATTTCCGTCGCCGTAAATTCTGCCGTTTCTCTGCCGAAGGCGTGCAAGAGATCGACTATAAAGATACCGCTACTTTAAAAAATTATGTCACTGAAAGTGGCAAAATTGTTCCTAGCCGTATCACTGGTACCAGCGCTAAGTATCAGCGTCAATTAGCCCGCGCCATCAAACGCGCTCGCTACCTGGCTCTGCTGCCGTACAGCGATTCACACGCATAAGCCTGGTTCAACCGATACTGAGAGGATTAATCAATGGATATCATTCTGTTGGATAAAGTTGCTAACCTTGGTGGTTTAGGCGACAAAGTGGTTGTTAAATCTGGTTATGCTCGTAACTTCTTATTCCCACAAGGAAAAGCAGTTCCAGCAACTAAAGCTAACATCGAAAAATTTGAAGCGCGCCGTGCTGAATTAGAAGCCAAATTGGTTGCTAACTTAGCTGCTGCGCAAGAC
>SSFI01000023.1 GCA_008015325.1 Rheinheimera sp. | reverse complement strand
TCGGCATGGCGCGCATTATAGGCCGTCACGAAACTTACGCAAGTATAAATTTGAGAAAAGTTCGGGTTTTGCGATCGTTCGGGTGTTTTTTGGGCGAACTGCTGTTTTTATGGCAAATACCCGCTTATAAACCAGCCACTACCCAGACAAAGAAGCCAATCGCGGCAGCGATTGGCTTCAGTCACCTACTCTATATAGCAGTAATTATTGGTTAGCGCAGATTTGGTGCTAACCAGGTTTCAGCTTCACTGCGGCTCCAGCCTTTCTTCGCCGCATATTCTGCCAGCTGATCTTCACCAATCTTGCTGACCGCGAAGTACTTGCTGTCCGGATGCGCTAAGTACCAACCCGATACCGCAGCACCCGGCCACATTGCATAGCTCTCGGTAAGCTCTATACCAATTTGCGCCTGAACATCTAATAAGGAGAACAACGTGCCCTTCTCAGTATGTTCAGGACAAGCCGGATATCCCGGAGCCGGGCGAATGCCCTGATAGGCCTCCCGGATCAGCTGCTCATTATCCAATTGTTCATTGGCGGCATAACCCCAGTATTCTTTCCGTACTTTCATATGCAGATACTCAGCGAGAGCCTCCGCTAAACGGTCGGCCAAGGCTTTCACCATAATACTGTTGTAATCGTCATGCGCCTTGGCTAATTCTGCGGCAAACTCATCAGCACCAAAACCAGTGCTGACAGCAAAGGCACCTATATAGTCCGCAATACCAGAATCCACAGGGGCTATGAAATCAGCTAGAGAACAGTTCGGCGCTTTGTTACGAAGCACAACTTGCTGGCGCAGATTAAACAAACGGCAACGCACGCTGCTGCGGCTTTCGTCGGTCCAGACAATAATGTCATCGCCATCACTATTGGCTGGAAATAAACCGAATACAGCACGGCCGGTGACTTTTCGCTCTGCGATCATCCGATCTAACATCGCATTGGCATCCTGATACACCCGGCGGGCTTCCAGCCCGACCTCTGCATGATTCAGAATGGCCGGGAATTTTCCGGATAATTGCCAGGTCAGGAAAAACGGTGTCCAGTCGATGTAATCGCGTAGCACTGCTAAATCGACATCCTGCCAGACATGCACACCAGGCTGTAGCGGCGCCGGCGCAACTTTTTGTAAATCCAGCGGAACACGATTGGCCCGCGCCTGTTCCAGCGTCAGCATTTCTTCATGTTTACGGCTACGCTGATGTTGTTCGATAACACGCACATATTCATCCTGCACCCGCGCCAGATAATCAGGTTTCAGCTCGGCTGAAATCAGCGACTGCACCACAGAGACACTTCGCGACGCATTCGGCACATAGACCACGCCATGCGCGTAATGCGGCGCAATTTTGATTGCGGTATGCGCTTTGGAGGTGGTAGCACCGCCGATTAATAGCGGGATGGTGAAACCAAGCCGGGTCATTTCTTTGGCAACATGCACCATCTCGTCTAACGACGGGGTGATTAAACCTGATAAACCGATGACATCCACATTCAGCTCTTTGGCCTTTTGCAGCAAAGTGGCACAAGGCACCATCACGCCAAGGTCAATCACTTCATAGTTATTACACTGCAGTACCACACCAACAATGTTTTTGCCGATATCGTGCACATCGCCTTTTACGGTTGCCATCAGCACTTTGCCCTGCGTCGAGGCACCGGAACCAGCTTTTTCTGCTTCTATATAAGGTTGCAGATAAGCCACAGCCTTTTTCATCACCCGGGCCGATTTCACCACCTGCGGCAGGAACATCTTGCCTTCGCCGAACAAATCACCGACAACATTCATGCCGTCCATCAGCGGGCCTTCAATGACATGCAGCGGACGCTCAACACTCAAACGTGCTTCTTCGGTATCCTGATCAATAAAATCCGTAATACCTTTGACCAGCGCATGCTCCAGACGCTTGGCTACAGGCCAGCTGCGCCAGGCGTCATCTTCTTTGACTGCAACAGTGCCTTTGCCATGGAACTGCGCAGCCACTTCTAATAAACGTTCAGTCGCATCAACACGGCGGTTTAACACCACATCTTCAACACGTTCTTTCAATAATTCCGGAATATCGTCGAACACTGCCAACTGACCGGCGTTGACGATACCCATGTCCATGCCGGCTTTGATGGCGTGATACAAAAACACAGAATGGATGGCTTCGCGGACCGGGTCGTTGCCTCGAAACGAAAACGACACGTTCGACACACCGCCAGAAATTTTCGCATGCGGGCAGAGCCGCTTTATCTCGCGGGTGGCTTCGATAAAATCAACAGCATAATTGTTGTGCTCTTCGATGCCTGTGGCGACGGCGAAGATATTCGGGTCGAAGATAATGTCTTGTGGCGGGAAGCCGATTTGCTCTACCAGGATCTTATAGGCGCGCTGGCAAATTTCGACTTTGCGCACTTTGGTGTCGGCCTGGCCGACTTCATCAAATGCCATCACGACCACAGCGGCACCATAGCGGCGTAATAACTTCGCCTGCTGAATAAAAGAGGCTTCACCTTCTTTTAGGGAAATCGAGTTTACGACGGCTTTGCCCTGAATACATTTCAGTGCAGCTTCAATGACTTCCCATTTTGACGAGTCGACCATGATCGGCACACGGGCAATGTCCGGCTCGCTGGCCAGCAAATTCAGATATCGCACCATGGCGGCTTTGCTGTCAAGCATCGCTTCGTCCATGTTGATATCAATGATTTGGGCACCGTTCTCGACCTGTTGGCGCGCGACATCCAAGGCGGCTTCGAACTTGCCATCCATAATCAGTTTTTTGAAGCGGGCAGACCCCGTGACGTTGGTGCGCTCACCAATGTTGATAAAGCGGGCTTGTTGTTGCATCACCACTCCAACGAAAAGGCTTCAAGACCAGCCAGATTAAAACTGTGACTGACTGGCTTTGGCAGACGCGGTGGTAAGCCGGCAACGACATCCGCAATGGCACGAATGTGATCAGGTGTCGTACCGCAGCAACCGCCGACGATATTAATAAAGTTGTTATTGGCCCAGTCTTTGATTTCTGCCGCCATGTCGGTCGCGTTCAAATCGTATTCGCCGAACTCATTTGGCAAACCGGCATTGGGGTGCACAGAAGTCGCGCATTCGGCGATGGCAGCCATCGTCTCGACATAAGGCCGCAATAAATCCGGGCCCAGCGCACAATTCAGGCCAAAACTGACCGGTTCGACATGCGCCAAAGAATGATAAAAGGCCTCAGTGGTCTGGCCTGATAAAGTCCGGCCTGATGCGTCTGTGATAGTCCCGGAAATCATCACAGGCAACTTATAACCAAGTTCATCAAACACCTGCAACACGGCAAAAGCGGCGGCTTTGGCGTTTAATGTATCAAAAATCGTTTCAAGCATAATGAGGTCAGCGCCGCCTTCGATCAACGCGTGCGTCGCCTCGGTATAAGCGGCAACCAGCTGATCAAAGCTGACATTGCGATAACCTGGGTCGTTCACATCCGGCGAAATAGACGCCGTACGGTTCGTTGGCCCCAGAATACCGGCGACAAACCGCGGTTTTGCCGGATTTTTTGCAGTGAATTCATCACAGGCCTGGCGCGCCAGACGCGCCGCTTCGCGGTTAATCCGTGCTGCCAGATGCGACATGTCGTAATCCGCCATCGCAATGGTGGTAGCGTTAAAACTGTTGGTTTCCAGAATATCCGCGCCGGCTTCCAGATATTGCCGGTGAATGGACAGAATGATGTCAGGCTTAGTCAGTACGAGTAAATCATTGTTGCCTTTGAGATCAGAAGGCCAGTCGGCGAATTCAGTGCCGCGATAATCGGCTTCCTGCAGTTGAAAATTTTGGATCATGGTACCCATGGCACCGTCCAGCACCAAAATACGCTCGGCCAGTAATAGCTTAAATTGCTCTGCGGTCAGCCGGCCACTCATGCTTCTCTCCCCTCGCCGACGCGCGCTAAGTCAAACGGCGTGGCCTGATAAACATAATAATTCAGCCAGTTACTGAATAACAAAAAGGCATGACTCTGCCAAAGTTTCGTCGGACCTTTACCGGGGTCGTTGTCACGAAAATAATTTTCCGGCACTTTAGGGTTTAAACCGGCGGCAAGGTCGCGTTGGTATTCATCGTTTAATGTGGTTAAGTCATATTCCGGGTGGCCAGTGACAAAAATCCGGCTGCCGCTAGAGTTTTGCAGTAAATAGGCTCCGGTGGCGTCAGCTTCTGCCAATACATGAATATCTGCATGCTGCTGATATTTTTGTTTTGGCACTTGTGCGTAACGCGAATGCGGCACCAGGAAACTATCATCGAAACCACGCACTAGTGGACACAAAGGCTGCACTACATTTTGCCAATACACACCGGACAGTTTTTCGCCGCGGATCTCACGCTGCAAGCCATAGTAATAGTACAGAGCCGCATGCGCTGCCCAACAAAGGAATAAGGTTGAAGTGACATGCCGGTCAGCCCAGGCCAAAATTTCGGATAACTGTGGCCAATAACTGACATCCTCATAATCGACCAGTCCAAGCGGTGCACCGGTAATAATCAAGCCATCATAGTTTTGCTGTTGCACATCGGAGAAATAACGATAAAAGCAATTCAGATGACTTTCCGGCGTGTGTTTGCTGACATGATTGTCCAGCCGGATCAATTCGATATCCACTTGCAGCGGACTATTGGCCAGCAACCGTAACAGCTGAATTTCCGTGGTCACTTTATTTGGCATCAGATTCAGTATGGCAATGCGCAGCGGGCGGATATCCTGCGTACGGGCTCGGCTTTCAGTGATGACAAAGACATTTTCCGCCGATAAGGCTTCTACGGCTGGTAACTGATCGATCACTTTAATTGGCATAAAGGCTCCACAACACCACAAAGATGCGTCACTTTGCCGAATCACCCATTAATTGTCAACTTCTATACGTTTAGACGTCCATGTGAGATTTTGAAATACTTTCGTTTCAGCCCTATGCTGATAGACGTCTGAGATATGGAGTAACCATGAAAATACTGGGGTGCATCTGTGGTTTGATCCTGAGCTTGTATTGCATGGCGGAGCCCGTTTTGCCTAAGGCCGAGGTAATTCCGGTTTATATTCGTGACGATGTTTACGAAGACTATCTGAAGTTCCTCAATGGCCGCCCGGTTCTGAGTATTGTGGATTTCCGCGGAGCGACCATGCGCCGGGATGTTGCAGATATGGTATTACTGCAACAGGCATTAGCCCTGGGTGGATTTACTAAGAATTTTTATTATCAGCCTGGCAAATTTAATTTCCGTAATACCAAGATGCTTGAAAGTGGTGATTCTCTGCTGAGCTTTGATACTTATTGGCTGACGGATGCCAAAGCCCTCGCGGGGAAAGTTTACATCAGCGAAGCTGTGGTGCGGCGGGGTGAGTATTTAGCTGGCATTTATACCAGCCCGGAAAATCTGCCAGTGCTGCGTACCCGGACTTTAGAGGAGCTACGTAAATTCAGTGGCGTATCTACACCAAAGTGGCACACCAACTGGCAAACGATGCAGGCTTTAGGCTTAAGAGAACTCGTGCAGGAAGACGAATGGCTCAGCCAAGCCCGGATGGTGCACATGCGTTGGATAGACTTTATGCTGATGCCGTTTTTCCATGATGAAAAAGGGATCTATCAACTGGAACAACTGCGCTTACAAGTAGTACCGGGAGTCGCTATTTTACTCAATGACAGCCGGCATTTTGTCATCAGTAAATCTCACCCAGAAGGCCGTTTTGTCAGTGAAGCACTGAATAAAGGCCTCAAAATTTTACGGGAAAATGGCAGGATTGAGCAGTTGTACAAACAAGCTGGTTTTATGCTGCCAGAAAATTCAGTGCAGATATTGAATTTGCCTGCGGCCACAAAGCCAAACACAATGCCAGCTTTAGAATCCGCGCCGGACAGCAAGGTTAATGAGCGTTAGCAGTAAAAGAAATGGCCCACTTGGGCCATTTCTTATATCAGCGCTGTGCAACAAGTCTGTCAACCGCTGAAAGACCTGCCACACAGTAGTTGGCGTCCAACTTAAAACTCTTGATCAAGCTCGGCTGGCTCAACACCTAATTCTTCAACAGCCGGAGCGCCTTTGGTCGGTTGCAGTAACAAGCGGTTACGCAGTTCTGTTTCGATCTCCTGCGCCACAGCTGGGTTTTCAGCCAGATACTTCATTGCATTTGCTTTACCCTGACCAATCTTATTGCCTTTATAGGCATACCAGGCGCCGGCTTTATCGACCAGTTTTTCGGCAACACCCAAATCAATCAGTTCGCCGGTTTTACTGATGCCAGCACCATACTGGATAATAAATTCAGCCTGACGGAATGGTGGTGCGACTTTGTTTTTCACCACTTTGACGCGCGTTTCGTTCCCCACCACTTCCTCGCCTTCTTTGACAGAACCAATACGGCGGATATCTAACCGGACTGAGGCGTAGAATTTCAGTGCGTTACCACCAGTAGTCGTTTCCGGGTTACCGAACATCACACCGATTTTCATCCGGATTTGGTTGATGAAAATACATAAAGTGTTTGAGCGCTTGATATTCCCTGTCAGTTTACGCAAGGCTTGTGACATCAGGCGGGCTTGCAGGCCGACGTGGCTATCACCCATGTCGCCTTCGATTTCTGCTTTTGGCGTCAGCGCAGCCACAGAGTCGACGATGATAACGTCTACCGCGGCAGAACGGACTAACATGTCGCAGATTTCTAAAGCCTGTTCGCCGGTGTCTGGTTGCGACACTAATAAATCTTCGACTTTGACCCCAAGTTTGCCAGCGTATATCGGATCCAGCGCATGCTCCGCGTCGATGAACGCACAGGTTTTACCCATTTTCTGCGCTTCGGCAATAACCTGCAGCGTTAAGGTCGTTTTACCTGAAGATTCAGGACCATAGATTTCAACGATCCGGCCACAAGGTAAACCACCAATGCCGAGCGCAATATCTAAACCCAGAGAGCCGGTAGAGATAGCGTCAATCTCCAGTGACGTGTTGTCACCCAACTTCATGATTGAACCTTTACCGAACTGACGCTCGATTTGGCTTAAGGCTGCGCTGAGGGCTTTTTGTTTATTGTCGTCCATCTGGAACTCCGGAAAAAGGGTTTCGCCTGAAATGCTGTATGCTCATACAGTAGTTGAATCAGTTTGTGCTGTCAACAACTGAATCATCTGCTGCAAGGCAAAATCGATACTTTGTAGCCGGACCGCCGATCTGTCGCCATGCAACAAAATTCGCACTGTGGCGACGGCACCCAGCAGATAAAACCCAAAACAGACAGTCCCCACCGGTTTTAATACACTGCCACCATCCGGGCCCGCGATGCCCGATACAGCGATAGCACAGTCAGCGCCGGCCGCAGCTGCTGCGCCAGCGGCCATTTCACTGACCGTCTCTTCACTGACGGCGCCAAACTGCAGTAAAGTCGCGCTTTTGACGCCCAATAACTGTTGTTTGGCTTTATTGCTGTAAGTGACAAAACTGCGGTCCAGATAGGCTGAACTGCCCGGGATCGCCGTCAAAGCATACGAGATACCGCCGCCGGTACAGGATTCGGCGGTGGTGATGCTGAGCTTTTTCCGCAATAATAGCTGACCCAGTGCAGAGGCCAGTGTCTCGGTATGGGCCGGAACTGTCATTTTCATTCCATTTTGGGACATCAGAATTTTAATTATGCCGTCAGAAATCCAGACCGGGCAAGCGACAACTGCCCATACGCCGATGATGCAACAATACCTCGCGCTCAAAGCAGAGAATCCGGAGATTTTACTGTTTTACCGGATGGGCGATTTTTATGAGCTGTTTTATGACGATGCGAAAAAAGCGGCGGCTTTACTGGATATCTCGCTGACCAAACGCGGTCAGTCCGCCGGAGCGCCCATCCCGATGGCTGGTGTGCCCCATCATGCAGTGGAAAACTATCTGGCGCGCCTGGTGCAGCTCGGCGAATCTGTAGCTATTTGTGAACAGGTGGGCGATCCGGCGACCAGCAAAGGCCCGGTGGAGCGCAAAGTGGTTCGGGTTGTCACACCCGGTACTGTCACCGACGAAGCATTACTGCAGGAACGTCAGGACACTTTGCTTGCTGCGGTATATCAGCATAAACAACAATTTGGCCTGGCGTATCTGGATTTAAGTGCGGGCCGTTTTGTACTGACGGAACTGCCGGGCCAGGATGACCTGGCCGCGCTGTTACAACGACTGAATCCGGCTGAATTATTGTATTGTGAGGACCAGCCCTTACCGGAGTTGGTATTGGCCCGCAAAGGTGCGCGCCGGCGGCCGGTATGGGATTTTGAACAAAGCAGCGCCGAACGTGCGCTGTGCCAGCAATTCGGCACCCGTGATTTACAAAGTTTTGGCGTGCAGGATGCCCGCTTTGGTCTGATGGCTGCGGGCTGCCTGCTGCAATATGTCAAAGATACTCAACGCGCCAATCTGCCGCATTTACGCAGTATTTCCCTGGAAAAACACAGTGACCATATAGTGTTAGACGCAGCGACCCGGCGTAATCTGGAACTGACCCAGACCCTGAACGGCCAGTATGCGCATTCGTTAGCGGCAGTACTCGACCAATGCCAGACTGCGATGGGCAGTCGGTTATTAAAACGTTGGATCCACGCCCCACTGCGCGATCAGGCGATTATCACAGAGCGCCATCAGGCCGTCAGCGAACTGCAGCAATATGATGCCGAGTTACAACCACTACTGAAACAGATTGGTGACATTGAACGGATTGTCGCCCGGTTGGCGCTACGCAGTGCGCGGCCACGCGATTTCGCCAGACTTCGTCAGGCGCTGCAGCAACTGCCGGAACTGACACTATTACTAAGTCAGCTGCAAAGCCGACGCTTACAGCAACTGGCTGCAGACTGCGAACCAACGCCGGCACTGACGGAATTATTAGAGCGCGCCATTATTGAAAACCCGCCGGTGCTGATCCGCGATGGTGGTGTTATTGCTGAAGGTTACTCAGCTGAACTCGACCAGTGGCGGGCCTTAGCCAAAGGCGCCACCGACTATCTGGAGCAACTGGAGCAACGCGAGAAAGCCCGCACCGGCATTGCTTCACTGAAAGTTGGTTTTAATAAAGTCGCCGGTTATTACATCGAAACCGGTCGCGCTGCCGCCGATGCGGTGCCGCCGGATTACATCCGCCGTCAGACGCTGAAAAATAACGAACGCTACATTATTCCGGAATTAAAGGAATATGAAGACAAGGTGCTCGGCAGCGAAAGCAAAGCCCTCGCCCTTGAAAAACAGCTGTATGAACAACTGTTTGATTTGATTGCACCAGACCTGGCTGCCCTGCAACAACTCGCGGCCAGTTTGTCAGAACTGGACGTACTGACCAACTTCGCGGAGCGCGCAGTACGACTTAACTATTGCCAACCGACACTGGTCGCAGAGACCGGTATCCATATCGAGCAAGGCCGTCATCCGGTGGTAGAACAAATGACCGCCGAGCCTTTTATCGCCAATCCACTGGAACTGACGCCACAACGGCATTTACTGGTGGTGACAGGCCCGAATATGGGCGGTAAATCGACTTATATGCGTCAGGCCGCGCTTATTGTGCTGATGGCTTATATTGGTAGTTTTGTGCCAGCGCAAGCGGCCACGTTAGGCCCGGTTGACCGTATTTTCACCCGGGTCGGTGCTTCTGATGATTTGGCGTCCGGCCGTTCGACCTTTATGGTTGAAATGACTGAAACCGCCACTATTTTGCATCACGCCACCGCACAAAGCCTGGTGTTGATGGACGAGATCGGCCGCGGTACCAGTACTTATGATGGTTTGTCTCTGGCCTGGGCCTGTGCCGAATACCTCGCCACTAAACTGAAAGCACTGACTTTGTTTGCTACCCATTATTTTGAACTGACCGATTTACCCTCGTTACTGAGCGGTGTTGCCAATATCCATCTGGATGCGGTTGAACATGACGAGCACATTGTGTTTATGCATCAGGTCCAGCCGGGTGCAGCCAGCAAAAGTTATGGTCTGCAGGTGGCACAGCTTGCAGGGGTGCCAAAAACCGTGATCCAGCAGGCGCGGCGTAAACTCGCGGCACTGGAGCAACAACAGCCGAAAACCGACAGCCCCGTGAAAGCAACCTTGCCGGCGCAGGCCGATTTGTTTACCGAAGCTGAGCCCCACCCGGTGCTGACGCAACTGGCAGATGTAGATCCGGATGATTTAACGCCGCGCCAGGCACTGGATTTGTTGTTCGCGTTAAAACGGCAGTTGTGACCGTCAGCAAGGCGCAGACTTCATATCGCAGGCAGAAAAAAAGCGGGATGTTCCCGCTTTTTTTCTGCCTGCGCAGGACTGATTATTCCTGAAACAACGTCTCGATATTCAGCCCCTGAGGCGTGACAATTTCACGCAGCCGGCGCAGTGCCTCAACCTGAATTTGTCGCACCCGTTCACGGGTCAGGCCAATTTCGCGACCGACATCTTCTAAAGTAGAAGGCTCGTAACCGAGTAAACCAAAACGCCGGGCCAGTACTTCGCGTTGTTTTGGATTCAGTTCTTCCAGCCAGACCACCAGATGCTGCCTGATGTCGGCATCCTGCAGTTCGGTTTCCGGGCCTAATTCTTTTTCATCCGCCAGAATATCCAGCAGTTGTTTTTCTGAAGAACCAGCCACAGGGGTGTCGACTGAAGTGATTTTTTCATTCAGTTTCAGCATTTTGCGCACTTCTTCGACCGGACGGTCTAAGGCGGCGGCAATTTCTTCCGGCGTCGGTTCATGGTCCAGTCGCTGCGATAACTCGCGGGCTGCCCGCAGGTAAATATTCAGTTCTTTCACCACATGAATCGGTAACCGGATGGTCCGGGTTTGGTTCATGATGGCGCGTTCTATGGTCTGGCGGATCCACCAAGTGGCGTAAGTGGAGAAACGGAAACCGCGTTCCGGGTCAAATTTTTCCACAGCGCGAATAAGGCCCAAATTGCCCTCTTCGATTAAATCAAGCAATGCTAAACCACGATTGATATAACGCCGGGCGATTTTCACCACCAGCCGTAAATTACTTTCAATCATACGTTTGCGGGCGGCGGCGTCGCCTCTTAAGGCTAAACGGGAAAAGTAGACTTCTTCTTCGGCGCTGAGCAGCGGCGAAAAACCGATTTCGCCGAGGTAAATTTGTGTGGCGTCCATCGCGCGTTGACTATCGTCACGGGTGAACACGTCGTCAGGAGTATTGTCTTCTTCGGTGGCGAGGCTTGCCATATCCGGCTCTGCTGATTCGTCATCCAGCATTGCCACGTCTTCTGTCAATTCCGCTTCCTTGAAATCAACTACTTCATCTTCATCTTTTTGTCCCATATCCGTCTCCCAGATCTGCAAGGGTCACGCGTCAGTGCCAGAAATCCATTCGTCAATGATGCGATTGTGTGCTGTTATTTATTTCAGATAACGCAGCGGATCGACAGATTTTCCCCGATAGCGGATTTCAAAATGCAGTTGAACACGGTCTGCATCGGAATTGCCCATTTCAGCGATGGTCTGTCCTGCTGCCACCGATTCACGCTCTTTCACCAATAAACGGTGATTGTGGGCATAAGCACTTAAAAAATCGTCATTATGTTTAATGATAATTAAGTTGCCGTAACCCCGCAGTGCATTGCCGGCGTATACCACCTGCCCTGCTGCTGCCGCTTTAACCGGTGTCCCGTAAGCACCACCAATATCAAGACCTTTGTTACCGTGTTCCTGACTGGAAAATTTCGCCAATATCGGGCCTTTCACTGGCCAATGCCATTGCCGAACGTTTCCATTAATGGTACTGTTTGCGGTTTTTTCGGGTTCTTCGACCCGTTCATTTTGACCATAACGCTTTTGATTTTGCGGTGCAACTACTTTAGCGCTTTTTGATGCAGTGTCCGAACTGTTTGAATTTGAATAGTTCTTATTTGATTTGAGGCTTGTCGTGACCGGATTACGCCCGCTGCCAGCCTCTGTACTATTGTTTGAAACAACCAGAATTTGGCCGACGTAAATGGTGTAAGGTTCGGCAATGCGATTGAGCCGGGCCAGGCTTCGGTAATCCATGCCGTTCCGAAAGGCAATCGAAAATAACGTGTCGCCGCTTTTCACCTGATAGGTATCAGCCTGCGATATTTTGCTGGTCGATTTGCGGCTTTGCCAGCTGTCGACCGGCGCCGGGCTGCTGTTCACGCCACAACCAGTCAGCAACAGGCAGAGCCACAGCGTCACCCCAGCCTGACTGACTCGTTCTGCACTGAAACTGGCCCGAACTTGTTGCAGGTAATCAGCCATAAACCAGATACGCAAGACCGCCGAGGGCCACAGTGCCCCAGCCTAAGATATCTACGATTTCGCGCAGCTTGGCCTGCATTCTGGCCCCGCCCCAATACATCAGGCCGGCCACCAGGAAAAACCGGCTGGCACGACCGATAAAAGACGCAATCACAAATGGCAAAAAGGCCATATGCATCAGGCCGGCACCCACAGTAAACAGCTTATAAGGAATAGGTGAAAAACCGGCGATAAACACCACCCAGACGCCATATTCGTTAAACCAGCGCTCAACTAACGCAAAAGTTTCCTGATAGCCCATGTACTGGATAAACGGCTGCACTACAGGCTCATATAACAAATAACCCAGCCAGTAACCGAATATACCACCCAACACTGAGGCTAAAGTCGTCAGCCAGGCCAGACGCCAGGCGCGTTCCGGATGGGCCAGCGCCATCGGCGCCAGCATCACATCAGGTGGAATTGGAAAAATCACTGATTCAGTGAAACTCAGGCCAAATAAATAACGCTCAGCGTGGCGGTGCTTGGCCCAAACCAGCGCTTTGTCGTACATCCACTGAAAAATCCGCAAAAAAATCTCCTAACAATCAGGCCAGTTCGCCCGGCACTAAAGGCACAAATCGCACCGCTTCAACATCGGTCGACGGATAAGTATCTTGCTGCCGGGTATAGACCCTGAGCATTTGATCCTGCGCGCCGACCGGGATCACTAACCGTCCGCCATCGACCAGCTGATGCAATAAAGCATCCGGCACTTGCGTCGGTGCCGCGGTCACGATAATACAGTCAAAAGGCGCTTTACTCTGCCAGCCCAGCCAACCGTCGCCGTGTTTCATCGCCACATTGTGTAAATCCAGCTGATGCAGCCGGCGCTTGGCCTGAAACTGCAACGACTTGATCCGCTCCACAGTACATACCTGCGGAAACAACCGCGCCAGAATGGCGGTCTGATAACCGGAACCGGTACCGATTTCCAGCACCTTTTTCGGCTGCCAGGGTGTGCCATCACTGTTTGCCTGCAACAGCAACTCGGTCATCCGCGCGACAATATAAGGCTGCGAAATCGTCTGGCCCTGACCTATTGGCAAGGCGGTATTTTCATAAGCTTTATGCGCTAAAACCATTTCAACAAAATGATGGCGTGGTGTTTGCGCAATCGCCTGTAACACCTCGGTGGATTTGATGCCATCAGCCTGGAGTTTTTGCGCCAGCACCTGGGCGCTGCGGGAAGTCACAACAGCCATCAGAAGCGGATCCCTTCCAGCCATTGCTCCAACGGTTGCAGACTGCGATAAGCCGTCATGTCGATTTGCAATGGCGTGACCGAGGCATAACCATTGGCGATGGCATAAAAATCGGTGCCTTCACCGGCATCCAACTCCGGGCCTAACGAGCCATACCAGAAAATCCGCCGGCCCCAGGGGTCGGTGGTACTGGTCATGGTTTCGGCTTTGTGGCGCCGGCCAAGCCGCGTCACCTGAATGCCTTTGAGCTCACTCAGTGGCACACCGGGCACATTGATATTGAGAATTTGGTCAGCCGGTAACGGGTGCGATTTAAGCTTCTGAATCACTTTGACTGCGACATACGCGGCCGTCGCGAAATGTTCTTCATCACGGCTGGCCAGCGACACGGCAATAGCCGGCAAACCCAGATGGCGGCCTTCGGTAGCGGCGGCGACAGTACCGGAATACAACACATCATCGCCGAGATTGGCGCCGTGATTAATGCCGGCGACCACTAAATCCGGCGTTTTGTCACACAGCTGGCTAATCGCCAGATGCACACAGTCCGTCGGCGTGCCGTTGACCGCGATAAAACCGTTGTCCAGTTGCTGCGTGCGCAGCGGGTTGAGCAAGGTCAGCGAATTACTAGCACCGCTGCAGTTGCGGTCCGGCCCCACTGTGGTGACCGTTGCGATCTCTGCCAGCGCCTGCTGCAATACTAAAATGCCTTTGGCGTACACACCATCATCATTACTGAGCAAAATCCGCATTTAGGACTCCAGAGCAGCGATATCCCGGCGGATATCCTGATAATTCACCAACTCCCTCAGCACCGACGTGGCAAAACAACCGGCCGGCAGGGCAAAACTGAGCTCGAGTGTATCATGCTGCCATTGATAACTCAGCGCTTTTGGCACCAGCCGCACAGCGCGGCGTTCGGTATTCACATTGAGCGCCACCAGACCATCCACCCAGTGCTGCCACGGCGCCAGTTGTTGTTGCTGCCAAGCAAGCGCCTGATCTTGTTCTAATATTTTTCCAACACCGGGCAGAATCGCCGTCGGATGAATATCCTGTTCCTGTAACCGCCGCTGAATGTCGCTGTCCAACGGGTCCACCTGAAACACGGAGCCGGAGCCATCAAGCTGCACCACACTGCCGGGTAACAACGTCAAAAATCCCAGCTGCTGCAAACGCTGCGACACTTGCTGGTTAAACAGCATCGAGCGGCTGGCCGATAATGCCAACCCGCGAATTTGCCGGTCGCTGATACTGCCGCCACGGAATAAATGTTCGGCCAGCTGCAGATTACCGCCATCGCGGCCAAAGCGTTGTTCACCGTAATAATTTGGCACGCCGGCACGGACCAGTTGCAAGCGCTTTTCCAGCTCGGCGCTATCTGAAACATTGCGCAGCCGTAAACGGAAATGGTTCTGTTTAATCGAACCGATTTTTAGCCGGCGCTGATGACGCACCGATTGTAAAATCCGCACGCCTTCAATCTGCCAGTCTTGGTAATTCAGTTCCTGCTTAATCGGTACCGGCAGACAAAACCATTGCCGGGTAATCGCATGGCGGTCTTTTAAACCGGCATAGCTGACTAAACGTGATTTAATCCCGGCAGCTTCAGCGATTTGCTTGCCAACATACTGGGTGTTCTGGCCGATTTTCTCTACCTGCAGCAATAAATGCTCGCCGGCGCCGGTCGGGGTGAAGCTCAGTTCTTCATCGACGATAAAATCTTCCGGCGCACTTCTGAGCAGCGCGCGGCAGGTCGGTTCACCGTACAGATACGCCAGCGGCGGGAATTGAATGTTAGTCGCTACGTCGCTCATGCGGCTTTCACCAGCAACACCACAGCTTCCACCGCTATCCCTTCTTTGCGGCCAACAAAACCAAGTTTTTCAGTGGTGGTGGCTTTGACATTAACTTGCGACACTTGCGTCTCGAGGTCTACCGCCAGCACCTGACGCATTGCCTCGATATGCGGCGCCATTTTCGGCGCCTGCGCCATAATAGTCACATCCAGATTGCCGATGGCATAACCCTGCGCTTTGACGTCAGCAAAGACTTTACGCAATAAAATCCGGCTGTCGATGCCTTTAAAAGCCGCGTCGGTGTCGGGAAAATGATGGCCAATATCACCGAGCGCTACCGCGCCTAACAAGGCATCAGATATCGCATGTAACACCACGTCGCCATCAGAATGCGCCAGCAAACCTTGCGGGTAATCAATCTTGACTCCGCCCAAAGTCACCGGGCCTTCGCCGCCAAAAGCGTGCACATCAAAACCGTGGCCAATACGAAAAGGGATCATGCCTGCTCCAGATAAAAGCGTGCCAGAGCTAAGTCCTCTGGCTGGGTAATTTTCAGATTGTCAGCGCGACCGGGAATAAGCTGCACCGGATGGGCTGCCCACTCCATCGCCGAAGCTTCGTCGGTAATAGCCACACCGGCGGCTAAAGCGCGCTGCAGCGCGTCGCGCAGTAAAACAGTAGGAAACAACTGTGGCGTCAGTGCATGCCAGAGCTGACGACGCTCAACCGTCTCGGCGACCAGGCTCGGCCCTTGTGTTTGTGCGCTGCCCCGCTTCATCGTATCGCGCACCGGGCTTGCCAGAATACCGCCGGTGCCACTTTGCAGGCAGGCGTTGATTAACTGCCGGATATCACTGAGCTGCACCAGCGGGCGCGCCGCGTCATGCACCAATGTCCAGGGAAACTGCTCTGCGTCTATTGCAACAAGGCCAGCCAGTACTGAATCAGCACGCTCGGCGCCACCGTCGACACGGCACACTCTGGGGTCTTTTGCTAAAGGCAAAGTCGGAAAATACGGGTCATCTGGCGATACAGCTAAGAACAACCGGTGGGCCTCTGGCAATGCCAGTAATTTACCGGCGGTATGCTCAAGCACGGTTTGATTAGCAAGGGTTAAATATTGTTTCGGCCGGTCGGCCTGCATGCGGCTGCCGACACCGGCCGCCGGGATCAACAGCGCAATGGTCATTTGGCGCCCTGTTTGGCCACCAGGCGGAAAAACACTTCGTCTTGTTTAATCAGGCCTAATTCGTTGCGCGAACGCTCTTCGATAGAATCGAGGCCACTTTGTAAATCGGCGACATCGGCCATCAGCATTTTATTACGTTTTTCCAGCTCCTGATTGCTGGCCAAATGCACTTTCAACTCTTCCTGATGCTTAAAATATTCTTTGACGCTGTGTGGCCCGAACCACAGACGATATTGCAGCGCGCAGACCAGCGCAAACAGGATGATGATTAACAGCCGCATAACAAATCCAAAAATGCAATCTGCCAGTATTATGCAGGCTGTCTTCAGCGCTGAAAAGCCCTGCCGCTTATTTTACGCGGCTTGGACGTAAGTCATTGGCCCTTGAGGCATGAGGTTTGGCGAAATTCTGCCAGTTCAGCCGGCTTGCCAGCAACATTTCGCGCAGACTCAGCAGACGCGGCGTCTTGCGCTCGCCATTGCGCCACTGATGGCCACAGCAGACAGCCGTCAATACGGCTTTGCTGGGTTTCAACAATAATTTGTTTTGGTTATCAGGTTCTTGCGGCCAACCGGCTAGGGCAAACCAGCCATGTTCGTTACAATGCAGGCGCTGGCCTTCGCGGTCAATTTCATCAATTGAATCTAACAGAATTTGCTGCAACCCTTGTTGTGGTGCGCCTTGTGGCTGCACATACACCGGCACCAGCAAACCCAATTTGGCTGATTTACTGTAGTAGCTGAAAATACTCTCAGATTCATCCACATGCGGCACCGGGCATTGTTTACTCTGGCTATGCAGCCAACAGGCATTCTGGCTGTCAAGCGTCAGCGGCGACGGATATTGCAGGATGAGAGTGGCAGCTTCGCGCACATAAAACGGCAGGCTTTTTAATCGGCGCGGTAAAAACGGCAATTGTTCCGGCGCAGATGACGCCAGACGTGCCAATTCGCGCTCGTACAAGGTATTGCACAGCTCAGCATAGGTCAGGGACTGCTCCGGATTAAACCAAAGCTGATTTTGCGTTGTCATGGTCGAATGTTAACCAACCCTCTGCACTTTGACTAGCGCTTTGACCATTGCTGAAACGGATCCACGATAGCATGGTTCACAGGC
Source organism: Rheinheimera sp. (assembly GCA_008015325.1). Taxonomy (GTDB): domain Bacteria; phylum Pseudomonadota; class Gammaproteobacteria; order Enterobacterales; family Alteromonadaceae; genus Pararheinheimera. The sequence goes on along the minus strand of SSFI01000023.1, from coordinate 37,059 downwards.
GCAGCAAGCAAAGAGCCGGCAATTGCCGGCTCTCTTAAATAATCAAAGAATTACTGACCTTTGATTTCTGCACGACCACGGTACGGTGCTTTCGCGCCCAGTTCCTGCTCAATGCGCAGTAACTGGTTGTACTTCGATACACGGTCAGAACGGCATAATGAACCGGTTTTAATTTGACCGGCTGCAGTACCCACCGCTAAATCAGCGATAAAGGCATCTTCAGTTTCGCCTGAACGGTGCGAAATCACTGCAGTGAAACCGGCATCTTTGGCCATTTTGATCGCGGCTAAAGTTTCAGTTAAAGAACCGATTTGGTTGAACTTAATCAGGATTGAGTTACCAATACCCTGCTCAATACCACGAGTCAGGATTTTGGTGTTGGTGACGAACAGGTCGTCGCCGACCAGCTGAACTTTGCTACCAATTTTATTGGTCAGGTCTTTCCAGCCATCCCAGTCTGATTCATCCAGACCATCTTCAATCGAGACGATTGGGAATTTGTCCGCCAGGCCCGCCAGGAAATCATTGAATTCATAAGACGTGAATTCTTTGCCTTCGCCAGACAGTTTGTATTTGCCGTCAACGTAAAACTCAGAAGCGGCACAGTCCAGCGCCAGCGTGATGTCTTTGTTAAGCTCGTAGCCGGCAGCAGCCACCGCTTTAGAAATAACGGTTAAGGCTTCTTCGTTTGATTTTAAATCCGGTGCGAAACCACCTTCATCACCAACCGCTGTATTTAAGCCCTGGCTGTGCAGTTCTTTTTTCAGCTGGTGGAAGATTTCCGCGCCCATGCGCAGCGCTTCAGCGAATGACTTAGCACCAACCGGCTGCACCATAAATTCCTGAATGTCGACGTTATTGTCGGCATGCTCACCACCGTTGATGATGTTCATCATCGGCACTGGCATTGAATAGACGCCTGGCGTGCCGTTTAAGTCAGCAATATGCTGATACAACGGGATTTTTTTATCAGCTGCGGCTGCGCGGGCCACAGCTAAAGACACCGCCAGAATCGCGTTGGCACCTAACTTGGATTTAGATTCAGTACCGTCCAGATCGATCATGATCTGGTCGATTTTCGCTTGTTCATAAGCACACTGGCCGACTAACGCCGCTTTAATCGGGCCGTCGATATTGGCCACCGCAGTGCGGACGCCTTTACCTAAATAACGGCTTTTGTCACCGTCGCGCAGTTCTAAGGCTTCGCGGGTACCGGTTGAAGCACCTGATGGTGCACAACCCCGGCCCATCACGCCGCTTTTCAGAAACACATCGGCTTCGACAGTTGGATTGCCACGCGAGTCCAGAATTTCACGGGCGACGATATTGATAATTTCAGACATGTTATTCCCCTGTAGACCAAAGCAAAAAAGCCGCGATCGAGGTCGCGGCTTCATGATTATTTGGTCGTTTGTTGCTTCTGATATTTATATGCTGCGGCGACAAATCCCTGGAACAACGGATGACCGTCGCGTGGCGTCGAGTTAAATTCCGGATGGAATTGCCCGGCGACAAACCAGGGATGGTTCGGCAGTTCAATCATTTCCACTAACTGATTATCCGCAGATAAACCAGAAATAATCAGGCCAGCCTCTTCAAGTTTCGGAATAAAGTGGTTGTTCACTTCATACCGGTGGCGGTGACGTTCACTGATAACGTCCGCACCATAAGTTTCGCGGGCTTTGGTATTGGCCTTGAGGTTACAGTTTTGGCTGCCCAGCCGCATAGTTCCGCCTAAGTCGGAATCGTCAGTACGAAGTTCGACCTGACCTGCGCTGTCCAGCCACTCGGTGATAAGACCTACCACCGGGTAAGGCGTGTCCTTATTAAACTCAGTTGAATGCGCACCTTTGAGGCCTGCCACGTTGCGGGCAAACTCAATCAGGGCGACTTGCATACCGAGGCAAATGCCAAGGTATGGAATTTTGCTTTCACGGGCGTATTTGGCGGCAATAATTTTACCTTCCACGCCACGCTCACCAAAACCGCCCGGCACCAGAATACCGTCAAGGCCAGCCAGAATACACGGGCCTTTGGTTTCGACATCCTGGGAATCGATGTACTTGATAGTCACTGTCAGACGGTTTTTAAGACCCGCATGATTCAGCGCTTCGTTAACTGACTTATAGGCGTCTTTTAACTCAACATACTTGCCAACCATGCCAATAGTGACTTCGCCGGTCGGATTGCTTTCCTGATACAGCACCTGTTCCCATTCGGTCAGATCTGCTTCCGGGCAATTTAAATAGAAACGACGGACCACTAAATCGTCCAGCCCCTGGGATTTCAGCAGCGCCGGGATTTGGTAAATGCTGGACACGTCTTTTAATGAAATGACCGCGCGTTCTTCCACGTTGGTGAAGAGCGCAATTTTGGCTTTCTCGTTGGTTGGAATAGCTCGGTCTGAACGGCACACCAGAATGTCTGGCTGAATACCGATAGAACGTAACTCTTTCACCGAGTGCTGGGTTGGTTTGGTTTTGATTTCGCCGGCAGTGCCTAAATACGGCACCAGCGTTAAATGCATAAATAGCGCGCGTTCGCGGCCGATTTCAGTGCCCAGCTGACGAATGGCTTCCAGGAATGGCAGCGATTCGATATCACCGACAGTACCGCCAATCTCGACGATGGCGATGTCATAGCCTTCACCGCCAGCCACAACCCGCGCTTTGATTTCATTGGTGATATGCGGAATGACCTGAATAGTTGCACCCAGATAGTCGCCACGGCGTTCACGGCGCAGCACTTCTGAATAAATCTTGCCTTGGGTGAAGTTGTTGAGCTTGGTCATCTTGGTGCGAATGAAACGCTCGTAGTGACCTAAGTCTAAATCGGTTTCGGCGCCGTCTTCGGTGACAAATACTTCACCGTGCTGGATAGGGCTCATGGTGCCCGGATCGACGTTGATGTACGGATCCAGTTTCAGGATCGTTACCTTCAGGCCACGTGCTTCTAAAATTGCAGCTAATGAAGCTGCTGCAATGCCTTTACCTAAAGATGAGACAACCCCACCCGTCACGAAGATGTATCTTGTAGTCATGAGACCCCTGAGACAACGTTGAATTTAATGGACCAATAGCCAGAAGCAATCAGAAATCAGTGTCTGGACTTCGGACTGCAGCATATTGGTATCAGGACGGGCGGAAAGTATAACAAAGAGCAGCAGAAGGCTCAATCGAAAGGTTTTGTTCAAGTTTGCAGTGCACTGAAGCACGTTTTTTACCTTGTGGTCTTTTACTCAGGCCTCTCACTGGTCACACAGTCAAAAAACAAGCGCAAGCCTTGGCCCGAAGTTTGCTAAACCCCGAAATAGGGAAATGCGAGGTTAATCAGTCCATGCTCAGTGTCCATCACAATCTGAAACAGAGTTTTGCACAACGTCAGGTGCAATCACATGCATTACAACGGGATACCAGCAGTGAGCGATTAGCATCAGCGCAAAGAATAAACAGTGCCGCTGATGACAGTGCAGGTCTGCAAATCAGCAATCGACTGTCGACCCGTATCAGCAGTGCCGGGCAAGTCCAGCGTAATCTTGCCGATGGATTGAGTTACTGTCAGATTGCTGAAGGTGCTTTACAAGAAGTCAGCACGGCAATTCAGCGGATGCGTGTGCTGGCCGTTTACGCACAGAACGGCGCTTTATCTCAGGCTGACCGGCGTAATCTGCAGCAGGAATTTTCCGCTATGGCCGCCGAAATTAATTCTGTCGCATACAAAACCAAAGCTTTTGGCAAACACCCGTTACTGGGTGACCAACCGGCAAGTGTTGGCGATGTAGCAGCACTTGATCAGTTGTTCAGTAATGGGCAGAGCATCGGGATGCCGTCAGGCCTGAGATCCATCACCTATGTTCCCAGCGGCACTACTGGATTGGTCATTGATCTGAACGATAATGGCGCGAATGACGATATTCAGATTTTTACCAGAAACGGTAAACATTTGGCTGGTACTGTGCTTGGCAGCCAGACCTGGGCGAGTAATGGCATCAATAATGCCACCGACCTGAAAAATATTTTTCTCAAGGTTGCAGATGGCTACCTGATGTCAGCCAGTTACGATGACACGGATTTGAATTTAGGCACAACAACGAACTACAACGGGATGAATATCCAATTTACCGGCGACCAAAAAGCTGGCGGAAGTAATTTGGAACAACTGCAAATTGATAAAATTACCGAACCGCTGATTATCGCTGTCACCGGTACAGGCGCCTTTAATATCACGCTGAGCTGGGCAAGTTTGGGTACTCAGAGCAACGCAGACAATTTATCCTACGAAGGACCTGTTCGGATCACCGCCAACCCAACTTCACAAACCGACGATGATTTTATCCAAATCGATAAAGCCCCGTCGACACTGACCGATTTGGCATTAGCGGATCTGGCGCTTGACCCGATAGAAAAAGCCATCGAAGCCATGAATGCGTTGTCAAACGCCATGTCACAGGTCGACAATTACCGGACAGATCTGGGCGCGAAAATGGCACAACTGCAGAGTTCTGGCAGGCAAATGTCTGATTTAATTCAGACCCACTCTCAGGCTGTTGCACAAATCCGCGATACCGACTTTGCCAAAGAAACAGGAGCATCTGTGAATAGCCAAATCATGATGGATGCAGCAACAGCGATGCTCGCTCAAGCGGGCAAAATGAATGGCTCTCAGGTAGAGATATTGTTAAAACAACTGCAGAGCGCAACATAGTTGTCTTGCTCACGACTCATGAATCATGACTCCTGACTCATGACTGACATCCTGAACAGAAAGCTCGCATTTTTTGACTGACTGCCAGGCGGTTTCCATTTGTTCCAGTGAGGCTGAACCCACCGGAGTGGCGGTCTGCGCCAACAAGCTTTCAACGTTGCGAAACCGCCGTTCAAATTTCGTATTGGCCTGTCGTAAGATCCCTTCCGGATCCAGGCCATGTTTACGCACGACGTTCACCAGTGCAAACATCAAGTCGCCTAATTCATCAGCAAGCTCTGCTGACCCCGCCGCCGTTTGCTCCACTTCCAGGATTTCTTCTTTAACCTTATCCCAACAACCACTGACGTCAGGCCAGTCAAAGCCGACGCTGGCGCAGCGTTTTTGCAGTTTATAAGCGCGAGTCAGCGCCGGTAAGCCAGTCGGTACATTATCCAGCACACTGTGTTGGCCATTGTCACCGCGCTCTGCCGCTTTGATCGCTTCCCAGCCCTGTAAAGCGCTGGCCGCATCGGCCGGTGCGGCCAGCTCAGCGTCAGGTTGTTCCTGCGGAAACACATGCGGATGGCGGCGGATCAGCTTGTCACAAATGGCGCGGACGCAGTCGTCAAAGTCAAACCGGCCCTGTTCCTTGCCGATCTGGCTATAAAACACCACCTGAAACAACAAATCGCCCAGCTCATCCGGCAGTTCGCCGATGGCGCCGCGTTCGATGGTGTCGGCCACTTCGTAAGCTTCTTCCAGCGTGTAAGGCACTATGCTCTGAAAGGTCTGGGCTTTATCCCAGGCGCAGCCCAGCTCTGGGTCACGTAATGTCGCCATAATGGCGAGTAAGTCGTTGATATTTTTTGACATCAATAGATTTCCGGCTGGTGATTTGAGTTCAGACGGCTTGGGGTCAGACGGCTTGGGGTCAGGTCTTGTGTTGTGCATCGAAGTTGCACAACACAAGACCTGCCCCCCAAAAGTTACAAGACCTGACCCCAAAAGTTATGATCCCAAAAGTTATGACCCCAAGAGTTATCACGGTTATTGCGACCGCTTTGCTTCAATCACATCGCCAATCTGGCTGATCTTCGTCAGCAATTTGTTCAGCGAATCGAGGTTATACAGTTCGAGCGTCATATAAATCGTCGCAGTTTGCCGGGACACATCGGAATTACTGCTCATTCTCAGCACATTGGCTTTTTCATTGGCCAGAATGCTGGTGATATCGCGCAATAAACCGTTGCGATCGTGCGCGACAATGCGAATGCTGGCTTCATAACCTGAAGCATACTGGTCGCCCCAAGCCGCTTCCACCACCCGCTCCGGATGCTGTTCCTGCAGGTTTTTAAACTGATCACAGTCATCGCGGTGCACCGCGATACCGCGGCCTTGCGTGATGTAGCCGATAATCGCATCGCCCGGCAACGGCTGACAGCAACCCGCCATATGCGTCAGCAGATTGCCGACGCCCTGCACCACCACATGGCTTTTGCTTTGCGTCTGCATCGGCTTGGAAATCAGCCGCGGGTCAATTTCCGGCGCGTCATGTTTGTTGTGCAGGCTCTGGATGTAATTAATGACCTGCGTGACTTTAATCTCGCCGCCACCAATGCCAACCAGCAGTTCTTCGACTGAATTGACGTTAAAACGCTGCAGCACTTTGACCGGCTGGTCTAAAGGCATATTCAGCCGGGCCAGTTCGGTATCGAGTAACTCTTTACCTGCCGCGTAGTTTTTATCGCGGTCCTGCAGGCGGAACCAATACTGTACTTTGGAGCGCGCCCGGCTCGATTTCAGGTAACCCAGATTAGGGTTTAACCAATCGCGGCTTGGATTTGGTTCGCGGCCAGTCAGAATTTCCACCTGATCGCCGGTTTTCAGCTGATAGGTAAAAGGCACGATGCGGCCGGAGATTTTGGCGCCGATGCAACGATGGCCGACGTTGGAATGCACATAATAAGCAAAATCGAGTGGCGTCGAGCCAAGCGGCAAATCAACAATATCGCCTTTGGGTGTAAAGACATACACCCGGTCTTCGGTGACCTGGTTGCGTAATTCTTCCGCCAGCGAAGAATCGACCACTTCTTCCTGCCAGGCCAGAATTTTGCGCAGCCAGCCGATTTTCTCATCCAGCGCACCTTCACGGCCGGCCGGACCGCCTTCTTTATAACGCCAATGGGCTGCGACACCGAGCTCGGCGTCTTCGTGCATCTGCCGGGTGCGGATTTGAATTTCAATAGGCCGGCCCTGCGGCCCCAGCACCACGGTATGGATTGACTGATAGCCATTTTGTTTTGGCGTCGCGATATAATCGTCAAACTCTTTCGGTAAGTGCTGCCAGCTGGTATGCACCACACCGAGTGCGGCGTAACAGTCCTGCACCCGTTCGGTCACAATCCGCACGGCACGGATATCGTAGAGTTGATCAAATGCCAGATGCTTTTTCTGCATCTTTTTCCAGATACTGAAAATATGTTTGGGCCGGCCATAGACTTCGCAATCCAGCTTTTCGACGGCCATTTTGTCGCGTACCGCCTGCACAAAATCGCGCATATATTGTTCGCGGTCGAGACGTTTTTCTTCCAGCTGGCTGGCAATTTTTTTATAGACCTGCGGATGCAGATAACGAAACGCCAGGTCTTCCAGTTCCCATTTCAGCTGACCAATCCCCAGCCGGTTAGCCAGCGGGGCAAAAATCGCATTGGTTTGCTTGGCAGCCAGCACCCGGGTTTCTTCGTCGGCGTTTTTCACATCCCGCAGATAACAGATTTGTGCAGCCAGTTTGATCACCACGGCGCGCACATCTTCAACCATCGTCAGCAGCATTTTGCGCAGATTGTCAGCTTGCTGTGCATTCGGGGTCTGATTTGGCCCGACCGGAATAGTGCGGATAGCTTCCATCTGATCTACAGCATGCAGCATGGTGCAAACCGGTGCGTCGAAATGAGCGTCCAGTGCAGCCACGTCCAACAGTCTCGCTTCAATCAGCGGGAATAATAAGGCGGCCGTCAGGGCGTCTTTATCCATGCGTAAATCAGCGAGAATTTCAACCATTTCCCAGCCGGTACGCACTTGCGGACAGGTCGCTTCGGTCAGTTCATGCTGATTCAGCCACTCACCTGCAGCCAAAAGACAGGTGATTTTTTTCTCACTGAGCCCCAAAGAAATCAGCCAGGCCGAGGTTTCCCCAGCGTTGTATTCCGTGCTGTGTGAGTGCCGGACCCTGACCATGCTTACCTCGAAATATTCATCGTATTAACTAACACCGGATTAACTCAGTTCGAATAACGCCATCAGCTCCAGATGACTGGTATAAGGGAACATATCCATCACGCCAATTTTGCTAATCTGATAGCGATTTGCCAGTAACACCCGCGCATCGCGGGCAAAAGTGGCCGCATTACAGGAAACGTACAATATCTGTGCCGGTTTGAGTTTGGCTATCTCATCCACGGCTCCGGCAGCGCCGGCACGGGCGGGATCTAAGATGACCTTGTGGTATTTTCCGCGGCTCCACGGCTGACCTTGCCACGGCAGATGCAAATCGCCCTGCATAAAACTGCAGTTGCTGTAGCCATTCAGCTGCGCATTGGCGCTGGCCCGTTGCACCATATTGGCCACACCTTCAACTCCGGTGACCCCGGCGACTAACGGCGCAAAGGCCAGACTAAAGTTACCGATACCGCAATACAAATCAAGCACTTGATCAGACTTTTCTGGCATAAGCCATGCGATTGCCTGCGCCACCATCGCCTGATTGACGCGGGCATTGACCTGAATAAAATCGGTGGCATCAAACTGCAACCGCTGACCGGATGCCAGCTGATATTCCGGCTGTGGTGTGTCCGCTTGCCAGGCAACAAATTCGTCGCTTTGCGGTTCGCCAATCCACCAGGCCTCTGGCCAAGCGGCTTTCAGCAGAGCCTTATCGCTATCTGCCAGCGGTTTGATATGACGGATCACAATAAAGGCCTGACCATCAGCGTCCAGCACCTCTGCGTGAGTAATGGCACTGCCGTGCTGCAATTGCGGCAAGCTCGTGCGCAGCACAGACAGCACCGGCGCTATGACCGGACTTAACACCATACAATGTGGGATATCGAGAATTTCTTTGCCACCGGCCTGGCGAAAGCCGACCTGAAACTGCCGGTTCTGTTTGTCATACCAGACGCCAATCCGGGCTTTGCGCCGGTAGCCGCTACTGTCGGCTGACAGGGGGGCTTGCCAGGGTAATACGGTCACTTTCAGCTGATGCGCCAATAAGCCTGCTATTGCCTGTTGCTTTAATTGCAGTGCCGCCTCGGGCACCACAAACTGCAGCTGGCAACCGCCACATTGCGCCGCCGACGGACATAGCGGTTTGACCCGCGCCGGCGACGGCTGGAGCACTTTTTGCACCACAGCGCGGCTATAGTCTTTTTTCTGTTCAGTGATGCGGCACTGCACCTGCTCACCCGGCAACGCCGCTTCGACAAAACAAATCTTGCCCTGATGGCTGCTGATGCCCTGCGCTTCATGATCCCAGCGCTGTACAGCTAAGCTGACGTGTTGAGGCAAATTGGTTTTTTTCTTTGTCTGATAGATGCTTACCATAAATTCCGTTCGGGCCTTGCCTGTACTGTTCTGCCGTTTACACCCGGAAAACCGCATAGGTTTTTGCCGGGTGTTATGTCATGATAAATAACCGATAGCCCATTGTAGCAAGCAGCGCCCCAGATGACGAAAATTGCTTTACGCGATTGGATCCTGTTGATCACTTTGTTGCCGACTTTTTTGGCCAGTGCCGGCCTTGGCGGTTATTTCAGTTACGTGCGTTACGCCGATTTATCGCGTTATCTGGCCGATCAGGCAGCAAACATCGCCGAACCTCTGGCCATTGCCTCCGCTCATGGTCTGCTCAAACAGGACAAAGCCTATCTGCAACGCCTGCTCAATGTCAGTCATCGCAAAAACTCGCCGCTGATACGCACCATCGCCATCTTCGATCACCAGCATCAGCTGGTGGCCAGTTCCAATTTGCATAAAGATTTTGCCGAGCTGCGCTTAAGCAAAGACAGCGCCTTGCCTGATGTACCACAGCTGAGCCAGCAGGATAATTATCTGCTGATCCGCGCACCTATTCAGCTGGAGCTGAGTGAAATTCAGGCGCTGGCGCTGAGCGCCCGCAGTAATGACAGCCAGACCGAACTGTTACTCAGTACCGAAGGCCGGCTTGGTTATGTGCTGGTGCAGGTGGATAAAGATAAGGTGATGCTGGCGCAGCAAAGTTCTCTGCTGGTCACCGCCTTGCTGGTGCTGTTGTCTCTGAGTCTGGCTCTGATGCTGAGCCTGCGCTTACTCGGTAAACTCAGTCAGCCGCTACAACAGTTGCTGGCACAGATTGAACGTCTGGCCGAAGGTCGTTATGAAAAACATCTGGACCAACCTTTTATCGGCGAATTTGACCTGATGCGCCTTGGTGTCAATCAGCTGGCCAATGAGCTAAAGCACTATAAAGATGAGATGCAGCATACGGTGGACCAGTCCACCAGCGACTTAATTCAGACCATGGAACAGCTGGAAATGCAAAACGTAGCGCTCGATATGGCGCGGCGTAAAGCGCAGGACGATAACAAGCTGAAGTCTGAATTCCTCGCCAAAATGAGCCACGAACTGCGTACACCACTGAACGGCGTGTTGGGTTTTACCCGGCAGCTGCTGAAAACTCAGCTCACGCACCATCAGCAGGATTACCTCAATACCATCCAGAAATCAGCCAACAGCCTGCTGTCGCTGGTCAACGACGTGCTGGACTATGCCAAACTGGAAGAGGGCCGGATGCCGATTAATCCGGAACCCTTCTCCATCCGCGATTTAGTGCATGATGCTGTCGAACTGCTGGCGGTCAATGCGTTTGACAAACAACTCGAACTGGCGCTGCAAATTGACCCCGAGGTGCCGGATGCACTGATTGGCGACCCTTTGCGCATCAATCAGGTGCTGATGAATATCGCCGGCAATGCCATCAAATTTACCGAACACGGTAGTATCGTGATCAGGCTGCAGCACCAGCCGGCCAGTGAAGACAGAGTCCTGCTGCATTTCGAAATTCAGGACACCGGTATCGGTATAGCCCCGGCGCAGCAGGAGCAGCTGTTTCATGGCTTTGCGCAGGCCGACGGCAGCATAGGCCGGCGTTATGGCGGCACCGGCCTTGGCCTGATTATCTCCCAGCGGCTGGTCGAAGCCATGGGCGGCCAGATTGGTTTTCACAGTAAAGCAGGCGAAGGCTCTACTTTCTGGTTCAGCCTGGCCTTGTCAGCGCATCATCTGAGTGTCAGCGAACCTTTGCCGGTGCAGCTGCTGCGGCAAAAAACCGTGTTGTATCTGGAACCCCAACAACATTCGCGTGAATCTACGTTAAGTTTGCTCAATAGCTGGGGGCTGCGGGTGTCTGCCTGTGCCACGCCGGCACAATTGCAACAGGCGCTGGCCCAGCAGGACCAATACGATATTGCGCTGATCGGCCGTACTGTGTCGTTAGACCAGCTCAATCCGATTGTCGAGCTGATCCGGCAAATCAGACCGCATTGCCACTATCTGTATCTGCTGGTGAATTCGCTGTCGCCGAATTTACGTGAAGCTTTGCTGCAAAGCGGCGCCCAGGCTTGTCTGGCTAAGCCTGCGCACCAACGTAAACTGGCAGCGACGCTGGCACGGCCTTACAATCAGCAACAAGTGGTGGCTGTTCCATCGCCCACTCAGCCAAAAGCCCGGCTGCGGGTGCTGACAGTCGATGACAACGAAGCTAATTTAAAACTGATAAACGCGCTGCTTGGCGAGCTGGTCGAAACGGTCGATTCGGCTACCCAGGGCGCCGAAGCCTGGCAGCTGGCATCACACGCGCATTACGATGTTATTTTTATGGACATCAATATGCCGGTGATGGACGGCGTCACGGCATGCCAGCGTATTCAGCAGAGTTCGCTGAACGAAGAAACGCCGATCATCGCGGTGACGGCCCACACCCTGCCCGGTGAGCGCGAGCGTTTACTAAATCTGGGGTTCTGCGAGTTTTTGAGTAAACCGCTGGATGAACAAATGCTGCAGTACGCGTTAAAAGAATGCTGTCCAGCGTTCAGTTTGCCGCAGCTCAGCACTGTATTCACGCCGCAGGCTCAATCCGCCGAAACACCGGCGTTACCACAAAGCCGCCATGTCGACTGGGAACTGGCGTTACAACGGGCGGCGGGGAAAACGGAACTGGCGCGAGACATGTTGCAGCTGCTGCTGGCGAGCCTGCCACAGACCCTGGCGGATTTAGAAAAATATCGTGAGAGTAATCAAAAAGATGCGCTGACCCAGCTGGTACATAAACTGCACGGCGCCACCTGTTATACCGGCGTGCCACACATCAAAGCGTTGAGTGAGACTCATCGAAACCCAGCTGAAAACCGGCGCCAGTCTGTTGCAGCTCGAACCTGAACTGTTTGATTTAGCCGATCAGCTGCAGGATTTGCTGGCAGAATCGCAGCATTGGAATTTCTGAGCCTGGCATTGCTGAGACAGGCATTGCTGAGACAGGAGTATCGAGTTTGGCTCAGGATTCCAGAATCACAGTAGCCATGGCAAAAGCCTGCTCGTCACTGATCGACAACCAAGTGTGACGTAAACCCAGGCTGGCGGCCAGTTCTGCCGCCGCGCCGGTCAGTTCCAGCACCGGGCGACCGGCCTCGTCATTGCGCGTATTAAAGTGCTGAAACGAAATGCCCCGGCCGATACCGGTGCCAAGCGCCTTGGCCGCCGCTTCTTTTGCCGCAAAGCGCTTGGCAAAATAACGTGCTGGCTGGGCATGCGCGGCATAAATCACTTGTTCTTCAGCCGTCAGCACACGCTGGATCAGCCGGGGTGAACGCGCCAGGCTTTGTTCAATCCGGCTGATCTCGACGATGTCCGTGCCAAGACCGAGAATAGCCATCAGCGGCGCGCCTCGACCATCAGCCGTTTCATTTCTGCAACTGCCGGACCCAGGCCAGTGAAAATCGCCTGGGCAATAATGGCGTGGCCGATATTCAGTTCATGCATTTGTGGAATGGCCGCAATCGGCTGCACATTGTGCACATGTAAGCCATGACCGGCATTGACAATCAAACCCAAGGACGCCGCATATTCGGCAGCAGTGCGGATACGCTCCAGTTCGGATTTTTGCTGTTTCGGGCAAGTGGCATCGGCATAAGCGCCGGTGTGGATTTCAATATAAGGCGCGCCACTTCGGGCTGCAGCTTCGATTTGTTTGTGGTCAGCATCAATAAACAACGACACCAGAATGTTGTTGCTGCTGAGTTCATCCACTGCTGTTTTGATACGGTCGAACTGGCCGGCAATTTCGAGCCCGCCTTCGGTGGTCAGTTCCTGGCGTTTCTCCGGCACCAGACAACAAAAATGCGGTTTCAGCTCCAGCGCAATGCGCAGCATCTCGTCGGTCAGGCCCATTTCAAAATTGAGCCGGGTCTGAATGGTCTGGCGCAATAAAAATACGTCGCGGTCCTGAATGTGGCGGCGGTCTTCGCGTAAATGCACTGTGATGCCATCAGCACCATATTGCTCAGCCAATAACGCGGCATGCACAGGCTCAGGATATTGACTGCCCCGCGCCTGACGCACTGTGGCTACATGGTCGATGTTAACGCCTAAATAAATCGGTTGCATGAATTCTCCGTCACACGCCAAAGCGTGAAAATAATCAGTCTTGCCGGAACAGACTGCGGCTATGCAGTGGTGCCGGGCCCAATAATGGCCGCAGCAACTGCCGGTTTAATTGTTTGGCACAGCGCAGACTGCTGCTTTGCCAGTCGCCCTGACTGATCGCGAGTAAATCGGCGCCACAAAAGCCTTGTGGCGCAGCGACAAAACCATATTCGTGTTGCCACTGATAATAACAGTCACTGTTTAACAGCTCACCCTGTGCATCGACACTGCAATCCACCGGTACGCCCAGCTCTTGCAATAACAACAGTTCGGTCTGGCGCAGCACTTGCTCGAGCTCTGCCCGGGCTTGCTCCCTGCTCGCGGCCAGTTGCAACGCCCAAAGGCTTTGCACCGCTTGCTGATAAATATCAAATAACGTCTCGGCGAATACCTGCGCCGGAAACAACCGGCAAATCAGTTCATTCAGATAAAGCGCACTGAATAACCACTCTTTTTGCAACGGCAAAGCGGCCTGCTGCTCTTCGATCCGCCGGACTGTTCTGAGCTCGCTGTGACCGCTCAGCTCTACCCAGCACAAACAAAACAGCGGCCACTGACTTCGGCCGCTGTGTTTTTTCGCTGGCCGGCGGGCGACTGCCCTGACCCGGCCCTGCCCCGGGATCAACAGATCCAGCAGCAACTTTTGGTCCTGAAAGGCCACGCTGTGCAGCAAATAGGCTGAAACGGCGTGTCCGCTCATTAATCTTCGCCGTAACCCAGACTGCGCAAGGCGCGTTCATCATCCGCCCAGCCGGATTTCACTTTGACCCACATCTGCAAAAACACTGGCTGTTCAAACAAATCTTCCATGTCTTTACGCGCTTCAGAAGCAATCGTCTTAATGCGCTCGCCGGCTTTACCAATCACCATGCGTTTTTGCGTGTCGCGTTCAACCAGAATCAGCGCCGCGATGTGGTAGTGCTTTTCTTCCCACTTAAAGCGTTCAATTTCGACCGTGACCGAATACGGCAATTCGTCGCCAAGAAACCGCATCAGCTTTTCGCGCACGATTTCGGAGGCCATAAACCGCTGCGAACGGTCGGTGATGTAATCTTCCGGGAAGAAAAACTCGCACGGCGGCAACTGGCTGTGCACGATTTCCCGCAGTTTGCTGACGTTGGTGCCTTTTTCTGCAGACAAAGGCACAATTTCCAGAAACTGCAACTGGCTGCCGAGCCACTGCAAATGTGGCAACAGCTCTTCTTTGTCTTTGTATAAATCGACTTTGTTCACGGCCAGGATCACCGGCTTTTTCGCCACGATTAAGCGGTTTAACACCATCTGGTCGTCGTCGGTCCAGCGTGTGCCTTCGACCACAAAAATCACCAGCTCGACATCTAAAATCGAAGTGGCAGCGGCTTTATTCATCAGCCGGTTAATCGCGCGTTTTTCTTCGCTGTGCAGGCCCGGCGTGTCGACATAGACCGTCTGGTAGTTGCCGACGGTATCAATCCCTACAATACGGTGACGCGTGGTCTGCGGTTTTTTTGAGGTGATACTGACTTTCTGACCAATCAGCTGATTGAGCAACGTCGATTTGCCGACGTTCGGCCGGCCGACGATGGCGACCAGCCCGGCAAAGGTCTCGCCGGCGGTTTCTTGCAACAGATCATTCATGTTTTAATTGCTCCAGGATGGCCTGAGCACAATCCTGCTCAGCTTTGCGTCTTGAACTGCCGCTAGCCTGCACTGCCTGACGCCCGGCAACTGTGCAACGCACGGTAAACGTCTGGTCATGCGCTTCGCCTTCGACAGCGACCACTTCATATTGTGGCAGCGCCAGACGCCGGCCTTGCAGATATTCCTGCAACAAGGTTTTTGAATCTTTTTGCACGCCGGGTTCGATGCTGTGCAGCCGGCTGCCGAACCATTGCAGAATCCGCTCTTTGCAGGCTTCTGCACCAGAATCCAGATAAATCGCGCCCAATACAGCTTCCACCGCATCGGCCTGGATGGATTCACGCCGCGAACCGCCGCTTTTTAATTCACCTGGGCCTAAACGCAGATGCTGAGCAATGTCGAGCTCGCGGGCGATCTCGGCCAAAGTCACGCCTTTAACCAAAGAGGCGCGCATCCGGGTCAGATCGCCTTCGCGGGTTTTCGGGAAATTCTGGTACAGCGCTTCGGCGATAACCAGGCCTAAGATGGCATCGCCAAGGAATTCCAGCCGTTCGTTATGCTGGCCTTTACAACTGCGGTGTGTCAGCGCCTGCTCAAGCAAGGCGCTGTTGTTGAACTGATAACCGAGCTTTTTCTCAAGTTTACTTAAAGGAGGTAACATTCCCGACCTTATTCAATAGTGCCAAGGCGTTCAAAGCGCACGCCAACCGGTACCCAGCTGGGTAACCAGTGATTTGGATCTTCGCTGAATTCAAAACTCATCCAGATAAAAACTGCTTTACCAACCAGATTCTGCTCCGGGACAAAGCCCCAGTAACGGCTGTCACGGCTGTTGTCACGGTTGTCACCCATGACGAAATAATGGCCTTCCGGCACGACAAATTCGTTGGTGGCCACGCCCGGCTGACGGTAGTAATTATGGATCGGTTCCGGCAACATGGCATTTTGCAGAATGTCATAAGATTTGCTCGGATTTTGCTCAGTAAAGCGTTTCAGCGGGTATGGGCCCAAGGAAAACTCGCCTTCGTTCTTAAATTCCTGCCGCAGCGGTTCCACAGTTGGGCATGGCTGATTGCTGGCTTTGTCACAAGCACGCTGTATAAATAACTGCTTGTTTTTGTATATGATTTTATCACGCGGCAGACCAATCACCCGTTTGATGAAATCTGAAGTCGGGTCTTCCGGATATTTAAACACGGCGATATCACCATGTTCAGGTTTGCCGGTCTCTACTAAAGTGCTGCGCCAGACCGGGTCTTTAATATCGTAGGAAAATTTTTCCACCAGAATAAAATCACCCACCAGTAAGGTTGGCATCATAGAGCCAGACGGGATCTGGAACGGCTCATAAATGAACGAGCGGAAAATGGTAATGATTGCGATCAATGGGAAAATATCCCGTGCCGTTTCAGTCACATAAGGCAAAGGCGCGTCTTTTTCGCGTTTTGGCTTAAACACTAAAGTATCGATGAGCCAAATCAGACCCGACACTAAGGTCAGGACGACTAACAGTATTGCAAAATATCCAGCCATGAGATTCTCGTTCCTCGTTCAGATAACCATCTGAGCTTACTGAAAATTGCAGGTCGCTGGCGAGCGCCCTGCCGGATTATATTGTTACCAGCTGTAAGTCTGTTTTGCAGAAAAAACAAAGCACCGGCCAGAATAGCGGTGCTTTGTGTGACAAGACAGTGGGTTTATTTGCCGACTTTCAGGATGGCCAGGAATGCCTCTTGCGGCACTTCCACGTTACCGACCTGTTTCATCCGCTTTTTACCCTCTTTCTGTTTCTGTAACAGCTTTTTCTTCCGGCTGACGTCACCGCCATAACACTTGGCTAAGACGTTTTTACGTAACTGCTTGACTGTGGTACGGGCAATGACATGGGCGCCGATCGCCGCCTGGATTGCGATATCAAACATCTGACGCGGGATCAGTTCTTTTAACTTTTCCGCCAGCTCACGGCCACGGCTTTGCGCGAAATCGCGGTGGCTGATAATCGCCAGCGCATCGACGCGCTCACCGTTGATCAGAATATCGACGCGCGACATGTCAGACACCTGGAAGCGCTTGAACGAATAATCCAGTGACGCATAACCGCGGCTGGTTGACTTCAGCCGGTCAAAGAAGTCCATCACCACTTCAGCCATTGGCAGCTCATATACCACGGCGACCTGACGGCCGTGGTAACTCATATTGATCTGCACACCGCGTTTTTCGATACAAAGGTTGATGACGTTACCTAAGTATTCCTGCGGTACCAGAATATGCGCTTCAACGATAGGTTCACGGATTTCATCAATATTACCCACCGGCGGCAAGTCGCTTGGGTTGTCGACCATCACCACTTCACCGGCTTTGGTCAGCACTTCATAGACTACCGTTGGTGCTGTGGTGATCAGATCAAGATCGTATTCCCGTTCCAGTCGTTCCTGAATGATTTCCATGTGTAACATGCCAAGGAAACCAATCCGAAAACCAAAGCCCAGCGCGCTGGAGCTTTCTGGCTCATAGAATAATGACGAATCGTTTAAGCTGAGTTTTTCTAAAGCGTCGCGGAAATCTTCATAATCATCTGAAGACACCGGGAATACACCGGCATAAACCTGCGGTTTGATGCGTTTGAAACCTGGCAACGGCTCAGCCGCTGAGTTTCTTGCGAGTGTCAGTGTATCGCCGACCGGCGCGCCTTTGATTTCTTTGATACCGGCGATGACAAAACCTACTTCGCCGGTGCTCAGAATGCCGGTGTTGGTGGCTTTTGGTGTGAAGATACCGACTTTGTCGACTTCATACACAGCACCACTGGACATGATTTTGATTTTGTCTTTCGCCTGGATTTTGCCGTGCTTAACACGGACCAGCGAGACAACGCCCTGGTAAGGATCGAACCAGGAGTCGATGATTAAAGCTTGTGTTGGTGCGTCAACATCGCCTTCCGGACATGGTATGCCTTTAACGATTGTTTCCAGCACATCTTCGATACCAACGCCGGTTTTGGCTGAACATTGCACAGCACCGACGGCTTCAATGCCGATAATGTCTTCGATTTCTTCGGCAACACGGTCAGGCTCAGCCTGTGGTAAGTCGATTTTGTTCAGGACCGGTAATACTTCGAGGTTCATTTCCAGCGCGGTGTAACAGTTAGCAACAGTCTGCGCTTCTACGCCCTGACCAGCATCAACCACCAGCAGTGCGCCTTCACAGGCGGCCAGCGAGCGGGAAACTTCATAGGTGAAGTCGACGTGGCCCGGTGTATCGATAAAATTCAGCTGGTAGGTTTCGCCATCTTTGGCTTTGTAATTCAGCGTGACGCTCTGCGCTTTAATGGTAATACCACGTTCACGTTCCAGATCCATCGAATCCAGTACTTGTTCCTGCATTTCCCGGTCAGACAGACCGCCGCAGAACTGGATCAGTCGATCCGATAAAGTCGATTTACCGTGGTCAATGTGGGCGATAACCGAGAAGTTACGGATATGGGATATTTTAGACATTTTTTCCAATCAAAACTGAGCTGTGAAGCTGCAAGTGAATTCGCAGGCGGCAAGGCCGCTGCGCCTTGCCGCAGATTAAAATTGCCGCGAATTGTACTCTAATTCCCTGCTGCTTGCACTGTGTTCTTCAAGCAGAACGACCAGCAGCAGAGACCTGCGTCACCGCAAGGTCTGGCAGCACCCTGACTAACTGTATTTGCAGCTGACCGGCACGCCCCTGTTCGACGCGCTGTACGCGGCGAAACACTGCCGCAGTTGCGAGGATAGCGCCGGCAAGCGCAGCTAATTCATGCCATTGCAGCAACTGGCCCAATAACAGCGTGGCGATAAATACGCTAAGCGGTAACAGATAAACCAACAAGGCTGAGCCGAGAATAGCGCCCGGCGACACACTGATTTCGACTTGTTGTCCGGGTAATAAGCCTGCAGCACCTGCCAGAAATAACTGCTGCTGGCGCACCGGCAACGCTTTGGCGACCAGGCCGCTGCTGCAGCTATCCTGTTGATTGCAGCCGCTGCAGCTGGTGGAAAGCGGTGTAATGAGCCAAACGCCATCACCGTCCTGCCGTAATACGTTCGCTGTGACCAGTAATGTCTGCAGAGATGCAGCATCTGGCTGCTGTGGGGTGTGGCAGGACTTATCTTCAGAAGGCGTGATCATGAAAAGATCTCAGGCTGAGGCAGGGCACGATTTTAACGGAGCCGCTGACTGAACTCAATGCGGCGACTGAACAGTGCACTACCGCATTGGATACAGGCACGTTATTCCACAGCAGCGGCCAGTTTCGCCGCCAGTTCCGGGCGCAAAGGCCCAATGACTGTCACATCCAGATTCTGCCGGGTAGTCACCAGAATAGTGGTTGCACCATCTCTGAGCTGTTGTTGCGGCAAACGCGCCGTCGGCTGCACAAATACCGAAATCTGATGCAAACCGTCACTCAGCAACCAGTTCGCCAGTACCGGGACGCTGCGGGTACTGACCGGCGCCTGCTGCGCCAACAGCTGATAACCCGGCGGGATCCAATTCAGCTTAAATTGATCTTGCGGTGCCTGACTGTTCGCCAGCGCATGCGGCTGCTCTGGTAATTGCGCGCTGATGAGGCTTTGTAATTCCGCCGGCAAACCCGGTTTTAATTGCAGATGCACCACCATCCAGCGATCCAGCACCACATTTTGTTCATCCACGGTATCGACGCGCAGCGGGAACCCTGTCTCCGCGTCCTGCCACAGCCAATAACTGTAACGACTGGCGTCGCGGGCGCTCAGTCTCAACAGCTGTGCTGTACGGCCTGATAGCGGCACACTGCTGCCCGGTACAATGTCATACAGCTGTTGAATGACCGGCAACGGCTCAAACAAAATGGCGGGAAGTTCTTTAATCGAATCGTTTTGGGTGACAATCACCGGCGCATCGGGGGCAGCGTAATAAACTTTGTCACCGCGGCGGAAGGTATCAGTCCCCACGCCATCCTGTAATAACAGCCGCTCAAGTTCCAGCGGCACAGACAAGGAACCAGACTGTTCGTGAATGCCGTGCAGCCAACGATATGTAATGAGTTGATTGGGCCTGACCTGAACAAAGGAAACGTCAAAATTGAATTTGCGCACCGCTTGCTGAGTCCGCTCAAACTGCTGCCAGTCGTCGGCCAGCGCCGACAAACTGCAGAGTGCAAGTGCCAGACTGCAGAACCAGCCGGCACTGAATCGAAATGAGGTCAGAATCACTGCTGTTGACCTTTGCCCTCATCCGTCGTGTCTTTTTTCGCTTGCTGAGCTGCAGCCTGTTCCATCAGACGGATTTGTTGCTGACGCGCCTGCATCAGTTCCTGCAGCCGGCGTTGTTGTTCCAGCTGCTGCTGTTGCTGCTGCGGTGTAAAGCGGGACTCGACTGAAGTCTGGCTCAGGCTCACAGGCGCTGCGACACCACCAATCGGGCTGGTCTGCAGCACCGGCAGCGGCGCAGTCAGCGCGTCATCCGGTTTTTGCTGCGTCTGTTGAACCCCAACCACAGCAACAATAGCGACACCGGCAGCAATAGCGCCTTGCATCAGCATTTTCCACCAGCCCTGATTTGCAGCTGGCTGACTGCCGCTGACCGGACTTGCAGTGACCTGCTGTAACACCGGCACTGGTTCTGCCACCAGCTGATGGCTGTCTTCCTGTTCCAGCATGGCAGCGAAACGGTCAGCGAAAGCGGTATCCAGCTGCGGTGCAAGTTCCTGCCGGATCACTGAACCAGCCAGCTGATAACGCAACCAACTGGCCTGTAACTGTGGATCAGACAATAACGAATCGAGCTGCTCTGCACTGACGCTTTGATTATCACTGGCCGCGGAGAGCCATTCTTGATGTTCAGACGACATACTAATTCCTGTCTTCGTTGATAACTCAGCCAACAAGTGGCTTCAACTGGGTGTCTATCGCTTCCCGGGCTCTGAAGATCCGGCTGCGGACAGTGCCGATTGGGCATCCCATCACTTCAGCAATTTCTTCATAACTCAGACCATCCAATTCGCGTAACGTGATAGCGGTACGCAATTCTTCCGGTAACTTTTCAATCGTGTCGAATACGACCTGACGGATCTCTTCGGTTAACAGCAGTTTTTCCGGCGAGTCCTGCACTTTCAATGCATCGCTGCCTTCGTAAGAATCTGCTTCCTCAGCATCCACATCGGTTGACGGTGGCTTACGGCCATTGGCAACCAAGTAATTCTTCGCACTGTTTACAGCTATCCGGTACAACCAGGTATAAAAAGCACTGTCACCACGAAAGCCGGGTAAGGCCCGGTATGCTTTGATGAAGGCTTCTTGCGCTACATCTGCTACATCGCCGTGATTAGAGACATACCTTGAGATTAAGTTCGCTAACCTGTGCTGATATTTTCTGACCAGCAGATTAAAAGCAGCTTTATCCCCTTGTTGTACCCGTTGGACAATCTGCCAATCCAATTCTTGCTCGCTCATCTGGGAGCCGTTCCCCTGTCTCAATACTGCTTTAAATTGTCACTGGCTCTTCTCAAGCGTACTCACTCAGATGAAGGGCGGCGGAAAAAGTTCGGTTTCACCGATAAAAAAGTTACAATAAAATGATCGCCATGCTGTTTTTCGGCATAAAAAGGCGTTTTTCGTTCAGATCATTTGCAGGTTGCGAGCCGTGCGAACGGTAGCGACAACTCAGCAGATCTGGTTAAGATCCTGTTTTTTGTCGGGTAAGTGTATCGCATGCATCATCAAAAAGAACATCGCTGTGACGTTTTAATTGTCGGCAGTGGCGCAGCGGGTTTGAGCCTCGCGCTGCAGCTGGCACAGGATTTGAACGTGATAGTGCTGAGTAAAGGCCCGCTGCGCGAAGGTTCAACTTTGTATGCACAAGGCGGTATCGCTGCGGTGTTTGATGAAAACGACAGCATCGCATCTCATGTCAACGATACGCTGATTGCCGGCGCTGGCCTTTGTGAAGACGCTGCGGTGCAATTTACCGCCGAAAACGCCAAATCGGCGATGGAGTGGCTAATTGCCCAAGGCGTACCTTTTGATCAGTACCGCGATGACGATGGTGTACTGAAATATCACCTGACCCGTGAAGGCGGCCACAGCCACCGCCGCATTTTGCACGCTGCAGACGCCACAGGACGCGCCGTGCAAATCACGCTGGTTGATCAGGTGCGCCGCCACCCGAATATCCGTCTGCTGGAAAACTACAACGCCATCGACCTTATCACCGACCAGAAACTGGGCATCGACGGTAATCAATGTCACGGCGCTTACGTCTGGAACCGCGATAACGAACAGGTTGAAGTCATCGCCGCGCGTTTTGTTGCGCTGGCGACCGGCGGTGCCAGCAAAGTATATCTGTATACATCTAACCCTGATGTTGCTTCAGGTGACGGCATTGCGATGGCCTGGCGCGCTGGCTGTCGCGTCGCCAATATGGAATTTAATCAGTTCCACCCGACCAGCCTCTATCACCCCGATGCGCAGAACTACCTGATCACTGAAGCGATGCGCGGTGAAGGTGCTTATCTGAAACGCCCTGATGGCACACGCTTTATGCCGGACTTTGATGAGCGGGCCGAACTGGCACCACGGGATATCGTCGCGCGCGCCATCGACTTTGAGATGAAACGCCTTGGCGTCGCCTGTGTTTATCTCGACATCAGTCATCAGCCAAAAGACTTTATCCTCGAGCATTTCCCGACTATTTACGCCAAATGCTTAAGTGTTGGTATCGACATCACCAAGCAGCCTATTCCGGTGGTGCCGGCCGCGCACTACACCTGCGGCGGCGTCATGACCAATCTGAATGGCCAGACCGACATATCCAATCTCTATGCGATTGGTGAAGTCGCATATACAGGTCTGCATGGTGCCAACCGAATGGCGAGTAATTCGCTGCTGGAATGCGTGGTGTTCGCCCAAAGTGCCGCGCGGCATGTTCTGCAGCAGTGGCCAGCATCAAAGCCAACGCCGGCCCTGCCGGCCTGGGATGAAAGCCGGGTCAGTAATTCGGATGAAGAAGTGGTGATCACCCACAACTGGCATGAACTCAGAATGTTTATGTGGGATTTTGTTGGCATAGTCCGCACTACTAAAAGGCTGGAACGGGCGCTGCACCGGGTCGAGCTGCTGCAGCGTGAAATTCAGGAATACTACCGGCATTTCAGGGTCAGCAATAATTTACTGGAACTGCGCAATCTGACGATGGTGGCAGAACTCATCATCAAAAGCGCGATGCAGCGTAAAGAAAGCCGTGGTCTGCACTACACGCTGGATTATCCGGAACAGGCGGCGCACAGCAAGCCAACAATTCTGCAGCCGGGGCGTGATTAGGTCATTCTGTACACCAATGCCCAGCAAAAAGCCGGAATAAATTTCCGGCTTTTTTGTACCTCAACGCCCAGTCAGACTGGCTGATTATGCTGTAGTTGCTGGTTTCTTGCGGTATTTGATAATCAGCATTACCACATAAATCTGCAGCGCGGCGGTGGCCAGCTGTCCAATAATGGACTGCAGTTCAAAGTACTTTTCCGCATAGATATACAAACTGATATTACCCAGCGCAAAAGCAGCCCAGGTCAGGGCAGGCACACCGGCAGATTGTTTGGTACGCAACAAATGCACCAGCTGCATCAAAGTAGCCAGCGGAAAAATAATCGCCGGAATGTATCCGACTAATTCAACAAAACTCATAAGAATTTCCTGTATCTGAATAGGGAAAAAGCGTTGCGGTCGTGAGTCAGCTGAACCACTGCATCAGACCAGCCGGCGCTGCCGGTTGTTGCCAGCGCAGTTGCTGCAGGTGGCGCGCCAGTGCACGGACATCGGCTGCGGATAAAGCATCCTGGAACAACCAGCGCCGCTTTACCTTCCCATCGCTGCTGCGCCAGCGCAGCCAGAATCCTAACCAGCATTGTTGGCTGTTGGCTGACAATTCAGCGCCTTGCTCAATAAACACTGGTGCTGGCCCATGTTGCTCTGACCGGGCTGGCGCCGACTCTGGCGCATCAGCACGTAATTGCAAACCGGTGTCGAAGCTTAAGACCCAGCGTTGAGGCGCTGACCATATGGCAGCAAAACAATAATAAAACACTGGTAACCAGCCACATTGCAGCCACCAGGGCGCACTGGTCCCAACACTGCCGGCACTCAGCAGCGCCAGCAGCAGCAAACAACAGAGCAGCCGGCCGGGCCAGGCAGAATGCCCGACGCTCAGCGTCCGGCATTGCATGGTTTTACACCCGAACCCGGTTCAGGATCACCTGAACCAAAGCTTGCAATTGCGGGTCCGGCGATTGGGCATGGCCCATAAACCAGGCGAATAAATCCGGGTCATCACAGGCCAGCAGGCGTTCAAAGATATGTTTTTCCGGCTCAGTCAGCGCGTCGTAACCATGTTCAACAAAAGGCGCCAGCAATACGTCCAGCTCCAGCATGCCGCGGCGGCAGGCCCAACGTAATTTCGGTTTGGTCATTAAAGCAGTCATAACATTCCTGTGAGTACAGCGTGAAACGCCGTGGCAGATAAGGGCTAAATTCTAACAAAAAAATCGCTCAGGGGTTGTGCTTTTGCCGGCTACACCCAATGATCAAGCAACTATAAATGGTTTCAGTCGGGAGCCCTCCGCTGTTATGCAAAGTTTCTGGATGAGTGCTGAGCAACTGGCTCAGCTGTCAAATAATCTGTCTTCCGCTTTTATCAGCCCCCTGCCGGCCTTTCAGCTGTTAAAAATCAGCGGCGCCGACCAACAAAAATTTCTGCAGGGTCAGGTCACTTGCGATGTCACCCAAGTCAGCAGCGAACATTTTCTGCGGGGTGCCCATTGTGATGCCAAAGGCAAAATGTGGGGCACTTTCCACTTGTTACAAGCGGGCGACGATTTACTCTGGCTGGCCTTTCGCGACGAACTGCAGGCATCTTTAGTACAGCTGAAAAAATACGGCGTCTTCTCTAAAGTCAGTTTCACCGAAGTGCAGGACCAATACGCCGTCTTTGGTATCGGCGGTGCAGACAGCGCCACTTTACTGAGCCAGCTGGGTTATCCGCAACCGGTCATCGGCCAGCAACAGGCCGTTGATGGTGGATACTTATTAGGCCTCGCTGCCGATCACTTTGTGTTAATTCTGGCAATCGAACAAGCCAAAACCATGTGGCAGCAACAACAAGCCCTGATGGCCGCGCCAACCCGCTGGCTGGCACAACATATCGCACACGGTATGCCTTACCTGGAACAACCCTTACTCGGCGAATATGTGCCACAGCAGCTGAATCTGCAGGCGTTAGATGCTATCAGCTTCACCAAAGGCTGTTACATGGGCCAGGAAATGGTGGCGCGGATGAAGTACCTCGGCAAAAACAAAAGAGCCATGTACCTGCTAACGGCTACTACTGAACATACACCGGTCGCCGGTACTGATATCGAATTGCAGCTGGAGCAAAACTGGCGGCGCAGCGGTGTGGTGGTCAATGCGGTGAATATTCAGGGCCAACTGCAACTGCTGGCCGTATTACCCAACGATATCAGCGCAACCGATCATTTCCGGCTGGCGACAGAGCCGGATGTCGGCTTACAATTACAACCTTTACCTTATTCCATCACTCCCTGAGGTCCTCATGACTATTCAACACAATAAAGTCGTCGCCATGCACTACAGCGTCAGCGATGCCAACGGCAACGAACTCGACAGCTCTTTTGGCGCCGAACCTTTAGTGTTTATCCACGGCACCGGTTCGCTGATCAGCGGTCTGGAAAAAGAACTGACCGGTAAACAGGCTGGTGACAAGTTCACTGTTGCTATCGCTGCTGCGGATGCTTATGGCGAACGTCATGACGAGCTGACTCAGGCGGTACCTCGCTCGTTATTCGAAGGCATGGAAGTCGAAGTCGGTATGCGTTTTCGCGCCGCTGGCCCGGATGGTCACGAGCAATCGGTCATCGTGTTGGATGTAACCGACGAAGAAGTTGTCGTCGATGGCAATCACCCACTGTCGGGCATTGACCTGACTTTTGATATCGAAGTGCTGTTAGTGCGTGACGCGACTGCCGACGAACTGGCACACGGCCATGCCCATGGTATCGATGGCCATTCTGGTCACGATCATTAAGATCCACAGGCTGCCGGGCAACCGGCAGCCGTTTTCTTTTCTCCCCCCTCCGTTTTACCCTTTACTCCGCAATACCACCCGTTTGGTCTGACCAGAAAAAGCTGATATAAACCTGTTATCTTCATTTGCGGATCTCGCTGATGGCCGAATCCAGTTATTACCAACCCATGCTGACTCCAGCGCCACTAAAGCTGATAAACGAGCACGGCCGCTTGCAACAAGGCCTGTTTGATGGGTCAGTCACCGATTTCAATCTGCCAGCCTTCCATCTGCATTCAGTGCTGGATAAACCAGCCAGCCGGTTGACGCAGCATTTTGGCTATAAACAATTTCAGTTTGTTTGTGTTGGTGGCCCGGACTGGTTGCTGGCCGTCGCTATTGCCGATGTGCGGTATGTCTGCTCCGGTTTTGCGTATCTGTATCAGCAAGGCAAGCCGGTACGCGAATTTGCCTTACTGGCGCCGCTGGGTGTTGGTTGCCTGACCAGCGACTCGCCGCAGCAAGGCCGGGCGAGCATGGGCAAAGGCGCCAAACACTGGCAAATCCACAACGCCGCCAGCGGCTGGACTTTGACCCTCAGGGCGCCTGGCTTGCAGGCAGAGTTGCAGCTTGATTTTGCCGGACAAAAGCCGCTGGCTCTGGCCGCACCAACCGGTTACAACGGCTGGACTTACACCGAGAAAAACAATGCACTGCGCGTTAGCGGCAGTTTGCGGCTTGATGGTCAATCGCTGGATCTGAGCGCTGCCCGCGGCGGTATCGATTTCTCCGCCGGTTTTATGCGCCGTGAAACCAGCTGGCGCTGGAGTTCCATCAATACTTTATTGGACGGCGTGCCTTTTGGTTTGAATCTGGCGGCGGGCGTCAACGAAACCGGGCTTTGCGAAAACGCGCTGTGGTACGACGGCAACATTCAGCATTTAAGCCCGGCTCGCTTTGAGTTTGATCGCGGTCAAGCCACACCGTGGCGCATCAGCACATTATGTGGCGAAGTCGATTTAACCTTTGAAGCCGACTTTTGCCGGCAGGAAAAACTTCAACTTGGCCTGTTGGCGAGTAATTTCCGCCAATATGCCGGGTTTTACCATGGTACCCTGCGGTTACGCGATGGCCGGGTGCTACAGCTGCAGCATTGTCTGGGGCTGGCGGAAGATCATTATGCCAAGTGGTAAAGCGCTGCCAGAATTTATGCCCTTTGCCGGCAGACAGGCAAAAACAACAGTCGCGGGCGACTAAACCAGAGAAAACAAGGAGTTAAAATGAATCACATCAAGCGCTTACTGAGTGCGGGTCTGATCTTAGGCGCACTTGCCGCCTGTTCACCTAAAGAAGTCGGTGATGTCAGTCTTGGACTTTTTACCACCAAAGATATCAAAATTCAGACTTTTAACGACCCGGCCATTCCGGGCGTCACCTGTCATATCAGCCATGTCGAAGCGGATTTATCACTGGCCGATCCGTCCGATATGTCGATCGCCTGCCGTCAGACCGGTGAAATTACTGCCGCGATGCTGAGCAACATCGACAAGTCCAAATCCGGCGAAGTCATTTTCACCGCATCCAAAAGTATTCTGTTTAAGCATTTGAAAATCAGACGGATTTTTGATGCCGACAACAGAACTCTGGTGTATTTGTCATATTCCACCAAAGAAAGCGCCGGCAGCGACAAACACTCGCTGACCACAGTGCCTCTGTGGGGCAGCCAGGCCTGGCAGGAGCTGGAAGCACAGCAGCAGGCTGCTAAAGCCGGTAAATAGGCCAGACGCCAGAGCTTCGCCGACCTCAAATCAACGGCAGCAATTCCGTGGCTTTTGCACAGTTGTTGCCGGATAAAAGGAACCCGCCAAGTGGCGGGTTCCTTTTATCCGGAGCTGTTTAAAGCTTGCGGATATTATCCACCGCATCGCGGTCAATCAGCTTGATCAGCGGGTCAACGCCGATATAAGCCGTGCCTTTTGGCACCACCACACGCAGCTGCTGTTTGCCGGATTTGATCCGGTGTTTTTGCAGATACAACAGCTGGTTATCAGCAGAAAACTTGTCCGGATCCGCACTGAAGGCACCAATATCGATGTCCTCGTCCAGCGGTTGTTCGGTCTCCGCGCCTTTACCGTCGGCACTGAGCCGCGCCGCCTGAATGGTTAAATCCAATTGCAGCTGGCCATCCGGCAACTCAGTTTTTTGCAGGTCCAACACCCGTAAATCATACAAAGTGATGAGTGTGAATTGCTGTTCGATAAAGGCTTTGTCTTCACTGCTGACTCCGGCCGTTAAATGGCGTAACAAATCCAGCGTGGTGGGATACGGGTTTTGTTTGTACTGAAACTCCTGCAAAAACGCCTTGAGGTTCGCATCCAGCCGCTCCACCCCAATCCGGTCTTTGATCGCCATCATCACAATGGAGCCTTTACGGTAATGGATATAGCCCTGCCCTTCGGCGCGCAGCAGCGGTTCTTCTGCCACTTTCTCATCGGTGCGGCCACGTAAATAACGGTCCAGCTCGTATTTTAAGAACTGGCGTAATTTGGCCTGACCGTATTTGGTTTCCATCACTCTGAGCGCACTGTATTGCGCCAGCGTTTCCGGGATCACCGCACTGCCCTGCACATTGGCAGTCCCGACCTGATGGCCCCACCACTGATGCGCCATTTCGTGTGCAGTGACGTAATACGGCATGTCGATGCTGTCTTCGCTGCGCAGGTCATTGATAAACCCAATGCCTTCCGAATATGGCACCGTATTCGCAAAGGACTGGGCAAAATCACGATAACCCGGGAACTCAATAATGCGCATCTGCTGGTGCTGGTACGGCGAAAACGCTTTGTTGAAATAATCCAGCGAGTCCTGCATCGACTGCATCATCCGGTCGACATTCCAGTGGTGCGTCGGGTGGTAATACACTTCCAGTGACACGCCCTGATAATCCTGCTTTTTCACCGCGAGGCGCGCAGACAGGAACGAGTAGAAGTTAAACATCGGCGCATTCATTTCGTAGCGGAAATAACTGCGGCCATCCTGTTGCCATTGTTTTTGCAGATAACCCGGCGCCAGCGCGGTTTGATCAGCGGAGGTGGAAACTGTCGCGCTGAAATCAATAAAGTCCTCGGCGCGGCCAAAACCACTTTCGGTGTAACGGCTGCTGTCTTCCAGTTTATGCGCGCGCTGCACCGGCGCCAGGCCACGTTTGCTGCGCTCATGCCGCTCCTGTAGTTCAAAACCAGCGTTGTAACCGAACTGCGGCAACAGCTCCATGTTGTTGATAAAAGTGCCGTTTTCGACTACGGCGACATCGACATCATCATCCTGAAACCCCGGATTGGTGCGGCTCAGTTTGATGGTCATCGCAATAGTCTCACCCGGTTGGACCGGCGTGCTGAACTCCAGCCAAGCGGTGCCCAAGCGGTTATCACGTGGGCTTAACGTCGCGCCCGGCGCAATGATTTCCATGCTGCGGGTGTATTTCGGCCAGTTCACCAGCATCTTGCTGACTGGCTTATCGAATTTATTCACCAAAGTTTGTTCAATCCGCGCATCAACCTGACGTTTCTCCGGATAGATATCCACAAAAGCTTCAACTTTGCGGGCCACTAAAATCGGCTCGTCAGCGCCGGCTTTATAGGCTTTTTCATAATCGGCCTGTAAATCCATCTGCTGTTCGGCGCTGTCGTATTGATTCAGCACGCGGGTGTTGTAATAAATCCAGCCACCACTACTGACAAACACCAGACTACCCAGCAGGATCACCGCCTGACCGCCGGCGCCAATCTGATAACGCAGCTGCTGATAACGCACCGCCAGACTCTGTGCCGGCCCGCGCTGGAACATACCAAAGCCCAGCACAAACAAAATCGCCGTCAGTCCGCCCCAATACAACATGTACCAGCTGTGGCTTTGTAAGGTCCAACCGAAACGGTTTAAGTCGGAGAATGGTGCTGCCGGCGAGGCGGCAAAATGCCACATGCGGTGGTTAAAGCCCCAGGCGTCCAGCACTTGCGTCACAATAAAATAAACCACAAAAATGCCTATACCGGCATATTTGTTTGGGCTTAACACCTGGATCAGGAACGCCAGCACCACGGTCAGCATAAAAGGCAGGAAATTGAAATAGCCGAGGCGCACCAGATACTGCATCAGGTCCAGGTCGTCAAAACCTTTCAGCAGTTGATAGCTGATGGTTGCTAAGGCAAAAGCCAAATACATCAGTAACATAGCGCCGGCAACCGCCAGCAGTTTTGACAGCCACAGCACCATATTGGCCACCGGCGTGGCATCGATAATGTCGCCAATCCCCTGCGAGCGTTCGCGCCACACTACTTCGGCGCAGTAATAAGTCAGGATCAGCACCAGCAACAAACTGCTCGAATCGGTAACTAACTCAATCATGGTCTGGGTTAACGGCCAGTCGGCCGTGCCGTAAAAACGCTGTGGCATAAACAAAGGCGCCAGCAGGTTAAAGATACAAATCAGCAGCAATATAAAAAATGGCGCACTAAACACCACTTGTTTGAGTTCAAAGCCAAGCCGCGTGCAAAACTGCGCCCACTGTGATGGCTCCGGGGCTTTAGTTTGTAATGTCTGAATGGCAAACACCGGCACTGCGCCTTGCGCTTTCACTTTGCCGGCGCGGGCTTTTGGCGTCAGCGCCAGTGGTTTAAATAAACCGCCAAACAGTGCCAGCAATGTCACACCCACCGCCAGCCATAACAGCCGGTTTTGCAGCAAGACACCGCTGAAACTGACGCTCAAGGTGTTTTTCTCAACAATAGTCCAGTATCTGGACACATCAGCAAAAGACCGTAAACCAAAGGGGTCCAGCAAGGCCGCTATGGTGCGGTACTCTGGCGACTGGGCAAAACTACCAGCGATCAGATAGAGCACAAACACCACTACAGCGACCAGATACATCGCCTGCATCGATTTAAACTTGCTGGCGATGGTGTAAAACAGCGCCGACAACACAAACAGCGATGGCAGCGCAAAAATCAGGTAGGCGTCGACATAATAACTGAGCACTGTCGGGCCAAATCGCGCCTGGTCAACCCAAGGCATCAGAGAGCCTAATAAAGTCCCGAGCGGCACCATGGCAAACACCAACACCAGCACCAGGTAACTGCCAAAAAACCGGCCGAGCTGATAAGAAAAAGGTGGCACCGGCTTGGTACAGACCAGCTCCTCCATCTGGCTGGCGTGGTTACGCAGCGCCGCGCTGCTGACAAAATTCACCACCAGAAACATCGAAAAAATCAGCATGGTGGTGATAGTCCGGGTGATGGCAAAAGACCCGTTGCCCCAGACTTCGCCACCGCCACCGATTTGGACGTTGTCGGATGCTGTGGCAAAAAATGCCAGTAAAAAGAATAAGATTGAGGTGACATAAAAAGATGGCTGGCGCCGGTAATAACGCCATTCAAACCGGATCATCTGCAGGAACATAGGGTGCTCCTCAGACAGACTGGCGCTGGCGCGTCTGATGCAAACAAGAGAAATACACGTCTTCCAGATTGGCGGCACATGGGCTGAAGCCCACTGGCTGGCTGATGGCAAACACATTCAGCACAGTGCGGCCGGCAAATAAGCGCTTGGAGATGACCGGCAATTGCTGCTCCAGTTCCACCGCTTCGGCCTGATTGACCGTTTTAGTCCAAACCTGGCCCTGCAGCTCTTCAACCAGCTGCAGCGGGCTGCCGGTCAGCAGAATTTGGCCACCGGCCAGTACCGCCATTTGCGGACAGAGTTCAGCGACATCATCGACAATATGTGTCGACAGAATAATGACTTTATCCTCGCCTAGACTGACCAGCAAGTTGTGGAACCGGTTGCGTTCTTCCGGATCCAAACCGGCGGTCGGTTCATCCACAATCAGCAGCTGCGGGTCGCCCAATAAGGCCTGGGCGATGCCAAAACGCTGGCGCATACCACCGGAAAAACTGCTCACCGCTTTATCTTTGTGTTGATACAGATTGACGTGCGCCAACAAGGCATCGACAGTGTCGCGCCGTGATTTTTTCTCGTTGAGGCCTTTAAGCACTGCCAGATGATCGAGTAAATCCGCCGCACTGATGCGCGGATAAACCTGAAAATCCTGCGGCAAATAACCCAGAGTGCGGCGCAGCGCATTCGGGTCTTTTAATACATCAATATCGCCAAAGCGCACAGTGCCGCTGTCCGCCGATTGCAAAGTGGCGATAGTACGCATCAGGCTGGATTTGCCGGCGCCGTTCGGGCCGAGCAATCCATACATGCCTTTAGGGATATTCAGACTGATATTCTGTAGCGCTTTGACACCGTTATCATAAGTTTTGCTTAGATTTGTAATTGTGAGCATGACCGGGTTGTTCCTGACAAAAGAAGACCCATACAGCATGCCAAAGGCGGTTGTTGCCGCCCAGTTAAATACCTTTACAAAGTGTGTCGGATATTTCAGCGCCCTTTATAACTCAGCCCACATCCGCAGCAAATTATGATAATGCCCGGTCAGTGCCAGCACTTCACTACTGTCGCCAAGCTGCTGACGCAGGCTCTGGATTTGCTGGTCCAGCGAATACAACAAGGCCCGTTTGGCGTCGTCGCGGATTTGGCTCTGACTCCAGAAGAAACTACAGACCCGTTCACCGCGTGTCACCGGCAGTACCTGATGCAGACTGGTCGACGGATATAAAATCAAATCACCAGCCGGCAGTTTGACCTGATGTTCGCCGTAAGTGTCCATCACCTGCAATTCACCGCCGTCGTATTCGTCCGGCTCCGACAAAAACAACGTCGAAGAGACGTCGGTTCTTAAACTTAAAGTGCTGCCCGGCAAAATCCGGATTGCGCCATCAACGTGTAAGCCATAGTGCTCGCCGCCGCTATAGGCGTTAAACAAAGGCGGCACAGTGCGAAGCGGCAAGGCTGCCGACAAAAACTGCGGATGCTGATACAAACGCTGCAAAATCAGCGCGCCCAGTTCCCGTGCCAACGGGCTGTCGACCGGTAACTGGCGGTTATGTTTGACTAAAGCCCCTTGTGGCCCGACCGTTGCACGACCATCGGTCCAGCTACTTTGTGCCAATAAACGGCGAAACTCAGCCACTTCGGCTTTGCTTAAAACTGCAGGAATATGTAATAACATCAGACACCTCAATACGAACAGGCAGCCCACAGGCTGCCCGAATTGATGACACTATCTATGCTTATCAGAACGCAACATTCACACCCAGCTTAGCCGAACGTGGTGCGCCCTGATGGTAACGGCCGCCACCGTTATTCAGCGACTGCACATATTCTTCGTCCAGCAGGTTGTATAGGTTAAACTGCACTGTGACCGACGGGTTCACTTCATAAGTTGCCATCGCGTCCACCACCCAATAGTCCGGCACTTCCAGCATCGAGTTTGTTGCCGCCACCAAGTTGGTGGTGTTCGAGCGGGCCACTGAATCCATATAACGGGCGCCACCGCCCAGTTTCAGCTTCTCCAGCGTGTATGTACCCCAAACCGTGAACGTTGTTTTCGGCGTCCACTGGATCACACCACCGTCGGTTGGGGCACCGCTATATAAGGCCCCGCGAGTGATTTTCGGGTTCATCAGCGCGATCCCGGCGTTCAGCTCAAAGTTTTGCAGCGGCGAGCCGACCAACGCCAGTTCCAGGCCACGCACGGTTTTTTCACCAACAGGCACATAGGTATTCAGGTCATCCCGTACCAGTTCGTTTTTATTCACGGTTTCAAACAGCGCGGCGGTCGCGAACAGGTTTTTATCCAGTAACTGCCATTTAGTGCCTAGCTCTAGGTTAGTACCTTTTTGAGGGTCAAGCATCGGGTTGTTCTGGTTCGTCGCCGCAGTGCTCAGCGAGAAGTTGGTACCGCCCGGTGGCAATTGCGACGTGGCATAAGACAGATACACCGAACCATTCTCTGTTGGTTTGTAAGTAGTGCCTACTTTATAGCTCAGTAAATTGTCAGATTTGCGCGCTTCAGACGCGATGAGCGTTCCGACAGGGATAGTCTGTGGCGTTGCTGCCGCCTGCACTGTGATGAGATTGGTATCAGTGTTGTAGTGTTCGGCACGCACACCGGCACTGACCTGCCACTGTGGCGTTAAATCGATGGTATCCAGCATGTATAAAGCAGCTGTGCTGGTATTACCGTCGGTTTTAGCGCCGGTGCGAACTGGTAATGCGAACACATCCGCGGCCGATGGGTTGTACAGATTGGCATTGACCTGAGTCGTGCCGGTTGGCAAGCCCAAGGTGTAGTTCAGCTGGCTTTCAAAGCTGAATTCAATACCAGAGGCAATATTGTGCGTCAGGCTGCCTTGCTGCAGCGTGGCATTCAGGTTGGTCTGGTTAATCAGCAGCTGGTTTTGCTGATCTTTGCCCTGGCGGTTACGGTTCACTGTCCAAGTATTTAAATCATTTTTAGTCGCCGCCGGCACTGTGATGCCATTGCCGGTGTTCACACCAGTCAGGATATAGTCCTGCGACGACACACCGTAACGGCTGGTATTTTGCAGCTTCACGTTGTCCGAAAAATCATGTTCAACCTTCAGGGTCAGCATGTCCGCTACCACATGGTCAAAATCGTTTTTGCTGCCGTAGAAGCTTTTGCGGTCCACTTTGCCAAAAGCCGGTGCCGTGTTATTTGAGAATGCTGTCGCAATAGCAGCACTGTAAAAGCCTTCGAGACCAATAGTCGGCACGCCGCCATCCGGAATATTGTCTTGCTGCACATGCAGCAGGTTCAGCGTGGTGCGGGTTTCAGTGTTCAGGCCAAATGCCAGCGAAGTGGCGATGCCGGTGATATTGTTTTCGACGATATCACGGCCTGGCACGCCGCTGTCCTGGCGCAATAAGTTGACGCGAATGGCCGCGTTGTCGATGGCCAATGTCTGATTCACATCAGCGCTGACGCGTTTGTGTGAACCGGTGCCGACAGTCGCGCTGCCCGTGATAAAGCTATCCAGCGTCGCCGCTTTGCTGCTCATATTGATATAACCGGAAGACGCGCCACGGCCGTTATCGACGCCAGCCGGGCCTTTGGCGATTTCTACTTGTTCAGTGTTAAAAGTGTCGCGGCTGATAGTGCCTAAATCGCGAATGCCGTCGACATAAATACTGCTTTGGGTATCAAAACCACGCATAAAAATCGAGTCGCCGGTTGCAGTGTTGCCGTTCTCACCCATCAGCATGGTAATACCCGGCGTGTTACGCAGTGTTTCTGACAAAGTATTGGCCTGCTGTTGCTGGAACAGCTCTTTTTTCAGCACCACAATAGTCTGCGGCGTGTCTACCAAAGGCTTGACCTGCTTGGCTGAGCTGGCTTTTTCTGCGATGAGTTCTGTGGAAATTGCGCTGCCTTTCACTTCCACTTCCGCCAGCTTGCCGGTGTCCTGCGCATAAGCAGCCGGCATCGCCAGCATCAGCGCCGAGGCCAGAGCGGCCGGATAAGGTTGAGAATGTTTCTTTGATTTGATTAACGACATGGTCAGATCCCTTTTTACTGCCGGTACGGCTGCTGTAGTTTTCGGGCGCCATGGTAACGAGATCTATTCTCATTTGCAAATAGGAATTACTTCTATTCGTGTTTTGCTGATATTCGACATGCGTTGATGCATGCTTTGGTGAATGGTTTGGTGCATGGTTTGGTTGAGTGGATTTGAGCGAAAAGCTGGTTTGTCGAGGCAAAGCCAACACCGCCACCACTGCGTTCGCCCGTTCGCCGGTGTTGGCTTTGTTGGCGTTTCGGATGGCTTTGACTGATTAACTGAGTTAGCGATCTAAGAATATTGAACACTTTCAACAAAGCAAATGAGCTATGTAGATTTACACCCCAGGCTTTCTAGCAATTGATTGCTTGCATTAAGGTTTTTGTTACTT
Organism: Rheinheimera sp.; assembly: GCA_008015325.1. Classification (GTDB taxonomy): domain Bacteria; phylum Pseudomonadota; class Gammaproteobacteria; order Enterobacterales; family Alteromonadaceae; genus Pararheinheimera. Next base: position 1,065 of record SSFI01000023.1, on the reverse strand, counting down.
TTTTATATTCTATCTCGGAAACATTAAATGGAGTTTTATTTACCATAGGTACTGGTGGGGAAATTCTAACTTCCGTAGCGTCGACAATTGATTCAAAATCTATTTTTGTACTATAGGTTCGATAAACTTTACAGTTAAGCGATGCAGTAAGACCTCCACAAGGCTCTCTCACTCGTTCAGTCCGTATAAAATCCTTAACTTTTTCAGTATATTTTTTATTATTTATCAGAATGGTTATTTCATTATTTTGCCATTCAACAACACTTCCGTCCACAGCCTCGATTGCTAAATAAACAGCATTGCTACCTAAATTAATCCTAAATTCAGATCCATCTATTTCATATCTAAAAGTTGATGGAATTTGATGACAACCCTGTATAATCGCATCGCCACCACGTCCCGTAGGACTCATAAAAGTCGCAGTATGGGGTGCACATCCGGCAATTAATACTAAGCTTATAAATATCAAATTACGCATACTCTATCCTTAGGTAGCTAAAATATCATAAAAAATACAGCGTTTATGTTTTACGCACCTTTATCTAATATTATCTAGTTTTTATGCCGGTAAATATAAAACATTTATTCAGTTACAGCCTACAGCTCTGAATACGTTTATATAGCAATATCGTTTCGTCAAGCAAGTCAGCGGATTAATTCCCGATTCAGTAGATTCTCATTTCAAGTATTTGCCCGCTTCTGGCACATACCGGCACGAATAAAAACCGCTCGGAGCGGTTTTTAACAATCCCGCAGCGTTGGCCCGAAGGGTGCGCATCAAGGAAGGTGGCGCATCGCCGCAAACTGCTCCATGCGTTTGCGTCGGCCATTCGCAGAGCTCACCGCGTTCATCAGGCGCAACGCCAAACTGTTGGCGTTTCGAAAGCCCTGCTTCACCATACCGTACTTCCTGTACATAAAAAATTACCAGGAGTAATTTTTAACAACGCGCAGCGTTGGTCCGAAGGAGGAGCGCCAGGGATGGCGCGAATAAAAAAACCACCCGAAGGTGGTTTTTTACATCACATCAACAGCTTAGCTGCCGTGTTTGTCGCTGTGACGCAT
>SSFI01000044.1 GCA_008015325.1 Rheinheimera sp. | reverse complement strand
CTTTTAACAGCTGGCACGGCGAGAAAAACCACGGCAGCCAATATCTGTTGACGCAAGTGTTAAAACAGCGCTTTGGCTTTGACGGCTTAGTGGTCGGCGACTGGAACGGCCATGGCCAAATTCCGGGCTGCACTAATGAAAACTGCGCCCAGGCCGCCAACGCGGGTCTGGATATTTATATGGTGCCGACAGCCGCTTGGAAGCCGCTGTACCACAATTTACTGGCGCAGCTGAAAAGCGGCGAGATTGCGCAAAGCCGCGTCGACGATGCGGTGCGGCGTATTCTGCGGGTGAAATTACGCGCCGGATTATTTGACCGGCCAGGCCCGGCCAAGCGTGCTTTATCCGGCAAACTCGAACTGATTGGCGCCGCTGAGCACCGTGCTGTGGCGCGCGATGCCGTGCGTAAATCACTGGTATTGCTGAAGAATAATCAGTCGTTACTGCCACTATCGCCCAAGTCTAACATTCTGCTGACCGGCCCTGCCGCTGACGATATCGGTTTACAAAGCGGCGGCTGGACGATCAGCTGGCAAGGCACCGGCAATCTGAACAGCGACTTCCCCGGCGGCAGCTCGATTTATCAGGGGTTTGCCACACAGGTCAAAGCGGCCGGCGGTCAGATCCAATTATCCAAAGATGGTAGTTTCCGGCAAAAACCTGACGTGGCCGTCGTGGTGTTTGGTGAAGAACCTTATGCCGAAGGCAACGGCGATATCGACAATCTGGAGTTCCAGCGTGGCAATAAAACTGCTTTAGAGTTATTGAAGTCGCTGAAACGACAAGGTATTCCGGTAGTCAGTGTGTTTTTAAGTGGCCGGCCACTGTGGGTCAATCCGGAGCTGAATCAGTCCGACGCTTTTGTCGCGGCCTGGTTACCGGGCAGTGAAGGCGCCGGCATCGCCGACGTGCTGCTGAAAGCCGCCAGCGGCAAAGTGCAATATGATTTCCACGGTAAACTCAGCTACAGCTGGCCGGCCGAGCCGACGCAATTTAAAGTCAATCTGAACGACGGTCAGACGCCGCTGCTGCCTTATGGCTTTGGCCTGAGCTACGCCAGCAAAGACAGTGGGCCGCTCAGTAAAGCGCTGCCAGAACAGGCTGCCGGCGGCAATGGGGCACATGAACCGCTGCCGTTATTTGAACGCGCAGCCAAAGCGCCGTGGCAATTCTGGCTCAGAAGCGGCAGCCAGATGGCGCCGGTCAGCGCTAATGTGCAGACGTTAGGCGACATGCAGTTTAAGTCTATCGACCGCCGTGTGCAGGAAGATGGCCGCGAAATCAGCTTCGGTGGCAAGGTTGATAACGCTGTGGCGCTCGCCAGTAATTTCCCCCGTGATTTACGTGGCTACCGCGAAAGCAACGCCGTGCTGGAATTACAAATAAACCCATTGCAACCCGTGCAAGGCCTAAATTTAAGCCTCGGCTGCGGAGAACAATGTGGCGGCTCAGTCGACATGACGCCGCTACTCAAAGGCAAAACCGGCTGGCAGACGCTCAGCATTGATCTCGCCTGCTTTAAAGGTACTGACTTTGGCAAAGTGCAGCAAAGTTTTGTGTTAAGCAGTAAAGCCGCTAATAAAGTGCAGTTGTCGGATATCCGGCTGCTGCCGGGTCTGGCTGAAAAAGCGAGCTTGTCCTGTCAATAGCAAATCGAAATTTAACAGCAGCGGCTCAGGCCGCTGTTTTTTTGGCCAAACAGCTTGGTAATCAGACGACAAATTCAAAACACTCATCTCAACACCAACTTATGGCTAATGGTCAGTTCCGGCAAAACGCGTTAAGGTATTACTTCAGCTTTGGCTTATTCTCAGGCGACAAGGAGGCGGTGTGCGGGCAAAATCGGAACTTTATCATCGGGGGTCGCTGGCGCTGATTTGGGATCAGCAGATGCTGGATGCGCAGGTCGCCTTGTGGCAACAACTGGGTAAACCCGGCTTTTTTGCCGCAGTGCTGGATGTGCTCGAAGCGGTGTGTCCGGTCGATTCCAGCGGGCTTTTGGTATTCTACCGCCAGCAAAAACCGTTAAGCCTGTTACATCGTTTTCACCCATTTGACCGCAGTTTACATGCCGATATTTATTCCACCGGCCCTTATGCGCTCGACCCACAGTATCAGCTGTTTTTAAAAGGCTGCCCAAGCGGTACTTATTGGCTGGCTGATGTGGCGCCGGACGATTTTTATCAAAGTAGTTATTACACGGCGTTTTACAGCAAAATCGGCGTGGCAGACTCGATTGACGTGCTGTGGCGCATTGACGACAACACGGCGCTGAATTTTTTTATGCAGCGTAATATCAACAGCAATACCTTCAGCCGTGCCGACGTGCAGGCGCTCAATATGGTGATGCCGGTACTGGACGCAGCGCTGGCCCGCCACCATCAGCTGGCCACGCCCTTGCCGCTCGCCAACAGCTCAGACCAGACCCATTTACAGGTCGAAGCCACACTGTCTAATTTCGCCAGCTCTTTACTGACGCCACGCGAGCGTGATGTGCTCTGGTATCTGCTGCGCGGTTATTCTTCAGCGCTGACCGCGGAGAAATTACAGACCTCGGATGGCACTGTCAAAATCCACCGTAAAAACATCTACCGCAAACTGGAGATTGGCTCGCAGGCTGAATTATTCTCTTTATTTATCAATTGCATCCCGTTCGCTCGCCCCGGTTTACCGGAAGATCCGCTGCACAGTTATCAGCAAGCACAAGAACCGGCAGGGCCGCTGTCTGCACCAGTCTGAGGCAAAGCATTCGCTTGCCTATTCCTTAAGCAATAGGAAAGTCCGCACAGGCCACGCCTGAGTGCTTTGCCCTATCCCTAACTGGATATTTCTGTTCCGGGTGCTCAGCTCTAATATCAAAGTTGGCTCGCCCCGTACCGGACTTTTTGCGCAGTGCGGACGGCACACGAATACAGATTAAGGCAGCCACAGACAAGCACAACGCTGGAGATCCTATGCAACGCAACAGTTTGAACATCCTGAAAAAAACCGCTCTGGCCTCGCTGGTCGCGCTGGCTCTGGCCCCCGCAGCACAGGCAGACTTGTCCGTCGGCTCGATTTTTGGCCAGGCAGCCAAAGGCAGCACAGTCACAGTGCAAAACCTCGACACCGGCTTAAAACGCCAAATCCAGGTCGACCAGAATGGCCGTTTCCAATTCAGCCAGTTACCCGGCGGCCGTTATAAAGTCGAAAACGCCGGCATCGCTCGCGAAGTGACAGTGTCGCTCGGTACCGGTACTCCGGTCAGTTTTGCCGACGGCGATATTGAACGCATCGCGGTACAAGGCCGTGCTATTAATCCAATTGACACCTCGTCGGTCGAATCCAGTACCGTGTTCAGCGCCGAGCAGCTGGAAATGCTGCCGGTCGGCCGGGATATTTCAGATGTGGCATTACTGGCACCTGGCACAGTGCGCGGCGACAGTGGTTTTGGCAATCTGGCGTCGTTCGGTGGTGCCTCAGTTGCAGAAAACGGTTATTACATCAACGGCTTTGACGTCACTAACGCCCGCACCTTTTTGTCGTATGGCAAAGTGCCTTTTGATGCCATCGGCGAGCAACAGGTCAAAACCGGCGGTTACGGCGCAGAATACGGCCGCGCTTTGGGCGGCGTGATCAACATCGTGACTAAACGCGGTACCAATGACTGGGAATTCAGCAGCTCTGTCGTCTGGGACCCGGCAAGCCTCGCCGGCCATGGCAAGAATGTGGTCAGTAAAGTGCCGGGCTTAGCACCGGGCGACAACAGCTATTATTCAGCCTACCGCTCAGCCGATGAAGAAGACAAACTGGTGTACAGCGTTGGCGGTGGCGGCGCTCTGATCCAGGATAAGTTGTTTATCTATGGCCTAGTCGAAGGTAAAAAACAAAGCGGCGATTATTTCGACGCAGACAACAGCACAGCAACCGACAACAACAGCCCGAACGGCTTGCTGAAACTGGACTGGTATATCACCGACAGCCATATCTTTGAGCTGACCGGTATCCGCAACGTCAACAAAACTGACTACACCACTTATCGCAATCCGAGCGATCAATATTACACCGGCCAGCATGGCAATTTACGCACGCAATATCAGGAACGCGACGGCGGTAATATCGTCATCGGTAAATACACCGGCCAGCTGACCGACAATTTTAACTTAGGCGTGATGTACGGTTACCTGAAAACCGACGCCGCTTATGTCACACCAGATCCGCAGCCGGGCAACGAATGTCCGCTGGTGGATATTTACGATCAGGATACTGACGACATCACCGACGTCGGCTGCTGGAACGAAATTAACGTCCGCACACTGAACTTCGGCCCGAACACCGACGAGCGCAAAGCAGTGCGTATCGACGGCGAATGGGCACTGGATGCCCATACCATTCGCTTTGGTTACGACAGTGAAACCTTCACCTCAGTGCGCGCCGGCGCTGAATATTCCGGTGGTGTGTTCTATCGGATCTATACCCCACTGCCGTTTGCAGACCGCTGGAACGGCGTGAACGTGGCGCCAAATGCCAATGTGGTACGCAAACGCACGCGTAGTTCACCAGCCGGCAGCTATGAAGTGAAAAATGACGCGATTTACCTCGAAGACAGCTTTTATGTCACTGAAGACGTGATGCTGTACGCTGGTCTTCGCAACGAATCTTTTGATAACCTCAACGGCGACGGTGTGTCTTTTGTCGACGCCAAAGACATGCTGGCGCCGCGTTTAGGTTTTGCCTGGGACGTCAATTCAGACGGCAGCGCCAAAGTCTTTGCCAACGCCGGCCGTTATTTTATTCCAATCGCCGCCAACACCAACGTGCGGGCATCCAACTGGCAATATGTCACCACCGAATATTATCTGTATGACGGCACGGTCGACCCAGTGACGCAGGCACCACGCCAGCTCGGGCAAAAACTGGGTAACACTTTGACCAGCGGCCGCAATACCTCACCAGATCCGGCCACAGTCGCCTCAGCCGACTTAGAGCCAATGTTGCAGGACGAGCTGATTATCGGCTACCAGCGCGAGTTGTTTGATGGCTGGACCGGTGGCGTCAAAGCCATCGCCCGCGAAGTGAAAAACGGCGTAGACGACTATTGTGGTCGTCAGGCCTTTATCGATTTCGCCGCCGATCAGGGTTATGCAGATTTCGACGCAGACACGCTGGCGACCTGCATCATTGTTAACCCGGGCCGCGACCTGAAAATGGATATGGATGTTGCCGGTGACGGTGAGCTGAAACGCGTCACAGTCTCCAACGACTATCTGCAGCTGGAAGAATACAAACGCACCTACAAAGCGCTGGAATTCTTCTTTGAACGTGGTCGCGCCGACGGCTGGTATCTGCAGGGCAGCTACACGCTGGCCTACAGCCAGGGTAATGCCGAAGGTCTGGTGAACAGCTTCCTTGAAGTAGAATCTCCGGGTCTCACCAACGACTTTGACCACAAAATGTTTGTCGATGGCACCGACGGTTATCTGTCGAATGACCGCCGCCACAGCTTTAAAGTGTTTGGCGGTTATGCACTGACTGATGAGCTGGAAGTCTCCGCCAACCTCGCGGTGCAATCCGGCCGTCCGGTCAGCTGCTTCGGTTATCCGGCCTTTGACGTCGACGACCCGGAATATGAAGTATTTGAGCGTTATGCCGCCTCAACATTGTATTGCCGTAACGAAGCCGGCGATCAGGTGCTGACCCAGCGCGGACAGTTTGGCCGCACGCCATGGACTTACACCTTAGACGCCGGCCTGACTTATCAGCCGGTCAAAGTTCCGGGCCTGAAGCTGCAGATGCAGGTATTTAACCTGCTGAACAGCCAGCAAGTCACAGAATACGACGAACAGGGTGATCTGTCGCTGGAAGACACCGGGCAAAACCCGAACTTCCGCCATGACCTGAACTATCAGACACCACGTTCGGTGCGTCTGACAGCGCGTTACTCGTTTTAAGTCTGCGACTGTGCGGCGCACTGCGACAGGGCTGATGCCTCCCCGTCGCAGTGCCCGAGTTTAATAAGCACCGGCCCCCGCGTTTTGTTGCCTTAGCGGGGGGCGGTTTTTTCCCCGGAGTTTTCATGTTAGTTCCTTTTAAGCTGCGTACGCCGGTGACTATGGCGTTGACGTTGTGGCTCAGCACATCCGCTTTGGCGGCCACACCGCCGCTGCCCGGTAAAGAATTATGGTTATTTGGTGGTGGCGAGCGCATTTGTTCCAGCGTTGAGCCTGAATATTGCGAAGCTTCGCAGCAGCAGGCGGCACAGGCTTATTTCGCCGCTCAACAGGCGCAGACCGGCAAAAGCTACCGCTGTGATAAAACCAGCCTGCAGCTATTGCAGCAACTGCCGCACTGGCCTGTGGCCGGCGACAGCGAAACTCGCCGCGTCAGCATTTTACGGGCGCTGCGCAGTCAGCAGGACCAAATCATCAGCAAGGCCGAACTGGATACATTCAGCACGCAGCATCGGCTCAGCGATGACGAATACAGCGTGATCGAAGACAGCTGTGAAGTACGGCCGCAGCGCCCGGACGGCAGCACCGCCAGAATGGCGGTGTATTGGCCCGGCACTTATGCTGTGACCCAACAACTATTTCAGTCTTTTGTCACTTCCGCCCAGCAGCGCCGACAGCTGCGCAATCCACAAACCCCGGCCACGCAAAAGCCGAGACTGCTGCTTATCACCGCCTCGTCTTACAACCCTTATGAATGGGTCGATTATTACCAGCAGCTGTTTCAGGCCGCAGGTGCCGAGGTTGACTGGTTACCGCTGGAACCGGCGCTGAGCCAGCAGCCACAGCCCTGGAATTGCAACAAGATTGAAGCAGGCCGGCTTAAACACTCAGGTCAGCTGCGCCGCGCTGAACGCTATCCGGAACTGGCCGCACAGCAGCAAAAACTCTGTGCCGATCCCAACGCCATGGCCGAATTGATTGAACGCGCCGATGCAGTGTTTATCAACGGCGGCGATCAGTCATTAACGTTAAGAGCACTGACCGGACCAGACGGCAAGTGGCTGGCGCTGACCGAACGCCTGCTGCAGCGGGTACGTTTTGACGCGGTGCCACTGGGTGGTTCCAGTGCCGGCAATGCCGTGCAATCAGGCCGGCCGCTTGGCGATATCGCCATGATCAGCGGCGGGCGAAGTGCCCATGCGCTGCAATTTGGCGCGCTGGCGCATGATATCGACGCCCCGCTGTGCCGCTTAAACCAAAGCTGCGGCAAGTTACTGGCCGACGAACAACTGACCTACCGGCCGCAAGGCGGGCTGCAATTATTCAGCCTTGGCGTTGCCGACACCCATTTCCGTGAACGTAACCGCGAAGGCCGGTTATTGACGCTGGTGCAGGAGGCCAAAGCGCCGGCCGGTTTTGGCGTCGATGAAGCCACAGTGCTGCGCGCCAGTTTTGCCCCAGACAAGGACGGCAACGGCCAGGACGCAGCGCTGGAAGTGCTGGGCAGCGGCGCAGTCTGGGTGGTAGATCGCACGTCGGCTCAAGGCAGCTTCAATGCGCCGGACGCCAACCTCACACAGCTGAAAGTCAGTCGCCTGCTGCCGGGTGACCGCGTGCACTGGCAGCAGAGCGCCGGCACTGCTGTGAAGTATCAGGGCCAGCTGTCTTGCGGTGTGCCAGCAGCAACCGATGCGGCCAAAGTGGACAGCGAGGCTTATGCACCGCTCACTCAGCCGGGTCTTAAAGTACGCTGGTTATTTGGGCAGGACGGTAAAGTCGCCGCTTGTCAACGCAGCGACGGACGCTGGCATTATCTGGCGCAGCCGCTTAGTCTGCAGCTAAACCGCACTCAAGGATAGCCAGATGCACACACCTACACCTTCCACCAATGCCAGCCGCGGCTGGCAAATGCCCGACACCCTGCTGATTGTCGGCGGCGTGTTGTTACTCGCGTTATTGCTGACCGCGCTGCTCGCGCCAGGGCAATTTGAAACCCGGCTCGATACCGAAACCGGCCGCCATCTGTTGCAGGCCGGCAGTTATCAGGCGGTGGGCGAAGCCTCGCTCGCGCCGATTTTTACCGCCAGCGAGCAAACCGGCTTTTTCAGCGCTTTTTTTGACGGTATGACCTCCGGCAGCCGCTCCGGCTCCGCCATCGGCGTGGTGGTGTTTATCCTGCTGGTCGGCGGCAGTTTTGGTATCGTACTCAGAACCGGCGCTATTGACGAAATGCTGAAGTGGCTGATCAACCGGCTGCAGCACAAAGCCCGCTTGCTCTTACCAGTGATGGCGCTGTTTTTCTCGTTAGGCGGCGCCGTATTTGGTATGGGCGAAGAAGCGATGGCGTTTGCGGTGTTTCTGGTGCCGCTGGTGCGCTTGCTTGGCTATGACGCCATCACCGGCGTGCTACTGACTTACGGCGCCACTCAGGTCGGTTTTGCCACCTCCTGGATGAACCCGTTTTCGGTCGCCATTGCCCAGAGTATTGCCGGCCTGCCGCCGCTGTCCGGTGCTGGTTTTCGCATGGTGATGTGGCTGGTGTTCACGTTGATTTATATCATCTGGATGATGGGCCGTGCTGAGCGGTTGCGCAAACACCAGCAAGGCGCTGCACCAGCTCAGCCTTTTGCGCTGGAACAGAAGTTTGCCTGGCCACATTTGCTGATTGTGTTGTGTTTCGCCGCCGGCATGGCCTGGCTGGTCTGGGGTGTCGTGACCCAAGGTTATTACCTGCGCGAAATTGCCAGCCAGTTTCTGGTGATTGGCTGTGTATCTGCTTTATTAGCCCGGCTGTTTTTACCGCAGCAAGGCCGCACCAATGACTATGTCGACGCCTTTAAAACCGGCGCCGCGCAGTTATTACCAGCCGCCATGGTGGTTGGCATCGCACAGGGCATTTTATTGCTGCTAGGTGGCACAGATCCAGCCAAGCCTTCAGTTATCAACACCATTTTGCAGCACGCCGCCAGCACTATCGATGGCCATAGTTCGATGGTCGCCGCGCAAGGCATGCTGATATTCCAGAGTGCGTTTAATTTCCTCGTCACCTCAGGTTCCGGTCAGGCCGCACTGACGATGCCGCTGATGGCACCTTTATCCGATTTAGTCGGCGTGTCGCGCCAAACCGCTGTGCTGGCGTTCCAGCTTGGCGACGGTCTGGCGCATTTGTTTTATCCAACCTCCCCTGCGCTGATGGGCACGCTGGCGATTGCCGGCGTTGAATTCAGCCGCTGGCTCAAAGCCATGTGGTCGTTATGGTTACTGCTGACACTGATGAGTATCAGCGCGATGGCGATTGCTGTCTGGACAGGATTTTAAAAGAAGGTATTTATGATCACGCTGATAGAACATGCAGAAGTTTTCAGCCCACAGGCGCAGGGCCAGCAACAGGTGCTGGTCGCCGGCCAGCGCATCAGTGCTGTGGCCAGCGCAGTGAATATTCAGGGCGATGCCGTACAACGGATTAACGCCACCGGTTGTTATCTGGTGCCTGGCCTGGTCGATTCACTGGCGCATATTATTGGTGGCGGCGGTGAAGGCGGCTTTCGCACCAGAACACCGGAACTGAACGCTGATGATGCTTTCGCCAGCGGCGTCACCACGCTGGTCGGCGTGCTCGGCACCGACAGCATCACCCGCACCCTGACCAACTTATTGGCTAAAGCCCATGCGCTGACCGAAGAAGGCCTGAACTGTTATTGCCACACTGGTTCTTACCAAATTCCGGTGCGCACTTTGTTTCCGACCATCAGCGAAGATTTGCTGCTGATTGATAAATTTATCGGCGTTGGTGAAGTGGCGATTGCCGATCACCGCAGTTCGCAACCGACACCGGACGAGCTGAAAAAACTGGCGGCCGAAGCCCGGGTGGGCGGTATGTTGTCCGGTAAAGCCGGCATCGTCAGCGTGCATGTCGGGCCAGCTGCTGAAGGCGTATCGTTATTACGCGAAGTTGCAGCCAGCAGCGATATTCCGCTGACACAGTTTTATCCGACCCATATGAACCGTAATCAACAGCTGGTGAACCAGGGGTTTGCGTTTTTACAAGCCGGCGGCTGGATTGACTTCACCACCAGCACCACACCGCAGGAACTGGCGAGCGGCGAAGTGCAGTGCGCTAAAGCGCTGCAGCAGGCCTGGCAACAGGGGCTCGATTGCAGCCGCATTACCTTTTCGTCCGATGCCAATGCGTCTTTGCCATTATTTGACGACAAACAGCAGTTTATTGGCCTTGGCATTGGCCGCATCGCCAGTTTACTGGAAGAAGTCGTCGCTGCAGTGCGGCTCGGCGTACCGCTGCCAGTGGCGCTCAGCGTCGCGACAACAAACCCGGCGCGGGTGTTAAAACTGCCACAAAAAGGTGAAATAACCGTCGGTAAAGACGCGGATTTGGTACTGCTGGATAAAGAGACGCTGGCAGTGCGGGCTGTGATGAGCCGCGGGATCTGGCGCTATAGCGACGGCAGTTTGCCGGTCAGTGTGCAACGGGATTCGTTATTTATCTAAGCTTGTATTTCATTGCAAAACAGCGCCGGTTGGCGCTGTTTTTGTCTCTTCGCGCGGTAGCATCAAGCCTGTGGTGCGCGATCCGACATCCATCTTTGCACGGCGGAGACCAGCTCATCCGGATGGAACTTAGCGATAAACTGGTCCGCCCCCACTTTTTCAATCATCGCCTGGTTAAACACACCACTTAAACTGGAGTGCAGCACGATATGGATATTGCGCAGCCGCTCGTCGGCTTTGACTTCAGCGGTTAAGGTATAACCATCCATTTCCGGCATTTCGATATCCGAGATCAATAGCGGCATTTTGTGCGAGATATCACCGCCAATTTCATCGGCCAGATTTTTCAGCCAGTTCAGTGCCGACCGGCCGTCGTTCACGGTCTGAATTTCGACGCCAATCGCCGATAAAGCGCGTTTGACCTGATTACGCGCCACTGCCGAGTCATCGGCGACCAGCACCACCAGATTTTTAAAATCAACGTCTTTGGATTTTTCTTTCACCGATTCACTGACGGTCTCATCGGCCGGAGAGATTTCGTTAAAGACCTTCTCCACATCGAGGATTTGTACCAGCTTTTTATCGACTTCAGTGACGGCCGTCACATAATGCGCTTTGCCCGCCCCTTGTGGCGCCGGATGAATTTGCTCCCAGCTGCTGCTGACAATCCGGTCGACGCCGGCAACTAAAAAGCCCTGGGTATTACGGTTGTATTCGGTGACCAGAATATAAGCGGTGGATAAATCAGTGATAGGTTTACCGCCGGTCGCCTGACTCAAATCAATTACTGTCACCGGCTCGCCACGTAAATGCGCAATGCCCCGCACATGGGCATGGGCCCCTGGCAAAGCTGATAACTCCGGGCAAATCAGCACTTCCCGCACCTTAAACACATTAATGCCAAACAACTGCGCGGAATTTAACCGAAATAACAACAATTCGAGCCGGTTTTTGCCAACCATGTTGGTCTTGGAATCAATACTGGATAATAAACTGCTCATAAGCCCTCCGCGCGGCTTTGGTACTGATACTGAACTGATCAGACTAAGGATATATAACCTGTTGCTAAACATAGCAAAGTTTTCGGTCTGAGAAACTGACCTGAAACAAGGAATTTCATCTGCGTGATGAAGATTGAACGCCTGCAGAATAGCTGAACAATGATCTGTCTTGCGAAGTTATTCAAGCTGTGTCAGCTGACAGTTCGGATAACCAGTCAGCCTGCGTCTAAAACAAACACTTCTTACAAAAACATTACATTACTTTTATATTCTCATTTATTTAACATAAAAACCACAAAACCTCCTTTACTTGAGTGAACTTTCATCAAGGCAATTGAGGATACGTAAATGACAAGGATATACCTGAGCAGATATTGGTTCACATGCGCGGCTGTGCTGCTGGCATGCTGCAGCATTGAGGCCGCAGCGTCACCATTTACCTGGGAACCAACAACACATCAAATACTGCAGGCGGATTTTAACCACGACGGCTACCCGGATCTATTGTTTCAAGCCAGGACCGCAGCAGCCAAACATTATCTGGTCTTAGGCCAAAATCCTGCGGCACAGCGGTACGACTATACAAACCCCATCGAATTACCGCAGAAAATTAATCAGGTGCATTGGCACCAGCAAAAGTTCCAACTGTTGGCGCTGACAACCCCTGCGCAAGATGGCGCAGCCTTATTAGCGATTGCAAAAAATGGCAGTACAGCCTGGTTATTTGCACAGATAAACAGCGCTGTAGATCTGTCGACCCCGACACAAAACTACGAACCCAAACAGCACAAATGGCTAAGCGCCAGCTCCTCTACACACTATTACACTGGCGATTTCAATGGAGACGGCCATGCAGATTTACTGCAGCTTGACAGTGAGAAAGGTGAACATCAGGTCATTCTGGCAGAAAAACAGCATCGTTTTAGTATTGCGAAAAAGTTGTCCAAGACCGTGCAGTGGGGACTTAAAAATAACGAACGTCTGATCATCCGTGATTTTAACAAAGATGGCCAGGACGATATCTTTGCCCAGTCAGCCGAAGGCCAACAGCCCCATGTATTGCTGTATAGCGAAGGGAAAGGCAGATTTGCCAGCGATGACGGAAAACTAATCCCGGTGCAGCAAGCAGCCCTCAGCTGGGCCGATAACGCATCAGGTATTACTGCGGTCAGGCGCAAATCGGACCAACAGACAGTTTTGTTTCGGGCTTTCAACCATGCTGAGCGTAACTTGCAAAACAAGAGGTGCGCTGGCTGGCTGTTTGACACTGAAACTATGATTACGCAGGAGTATTGCCCGGTGGTCACCAGTGGCAATGCAGCTAGCCCCTTACAGCAGCCTGATAGCGCCGGACTGCAAGGGTGTCCGGGAGACATGATTGTGGCGGATGAGGTCACCACACTGCAAACCTGCCCTGGTAGTCTGATTCCCGACACTCCGACTGCGGCGCCCCGAGTGAGCTTCAACCAGGCAGCGCAGGGTGTCCAGTTTAACGTCGTCCTGGCAAGTACCAGTGACTACAACGCACTGACCTATCAACTATCAGCGCAGAGCCCCAGCGGTAATACAGTGCATTTAGGTACAGTCGCGGCACCGACGACTCTATCTCCGCCGAAACCATCAGCATCCCTGAAAGTGTCGATCAACACTGCGGGGTATTATCAATTGATGTACCGAAGCTGTAACTACAATGGCTGCTCGGGATTTGGGCCATCCTCGACTATCTCCATCACGTCGCCGATTGTGTCTCACAAGGTCACAACAACTACGACTGAAGGCGGCAGTCTCGCACCGACCAGCGCCGACGTGAACCATGGCGAAACAACCGTTTTCAACATTAAGACAGCGGCTGGCTATGAACTTACATCGGTTAAAGGTTGCCAGGGAAAATTATCTGGCAGCACATACACAACAGGGTCTATCTTCGCGGACTGCGAAGTGGCTGCAGTTTTTAAGCGTCTGTCTTATGTTGTTCATAGTTCGACAGACGGTGGCGGCACTATTGCACCAACCCCGACATTAACAGCGTTGTATGGCGAGACCAGAACTTTCTCCGTCACGCCGGGAGCAGGCAAAGAAGTACTGGATATCAAGGGCTGTAACGGCAAGCGTAATGGCAACTCTTACACCACCGGGCCAATTACCTCGGTCTGTCATGTTCAAGCGACATTTACAGCGAAGACCTTTACAGTAACTGCCACTGCTGAAGCCAACGGTACTATCAATCCACCGAAAAAAAGCGTCAACGCCGGCAATACGACCACTTTTACTGTGACACCATTCACTGGCTATATTGCCTCGGCAAATGACTGCGACGGCAGATTGATTGGCACTACTTACACCACAGGGGTCATTACGGCTGATTGTGATGTCAGAGCGACATTCAGCCAACAAAGTTATACCGTCAGCACCACCGCTGGCACCAATGGCTCAATTTCTGCTGGTAAAACTGTGAACCACGGCCAGACCACCACTTTTACCGTGATACCAAACACTGGCTATACCGCCACCGCTTCAGGCTGTGACGGCAGGTTGTCAGGCACAACTTACACCACAGGTCCAATTACCAGCGCTTGTCATGTCGATGCGATTTTTACCGCTCAGCAGCCTTCCGCACAAACCATCTATTTATACACCGACGTCCTTGGCTCTGTGATTTTAGAAACAGATGCCAGCGGCAATGTAAAAAAACGCACGGAATATAAGCCATTTGGCGAGAGCAAAGACAATTAAGGGATTAATCCAGATGAAACATATTTCTACTCTGACCATTCTGGTTACATTGGCGCTGACCAGCCTGCCGGCAATTGCGCAGCCGGACACACAAAAAGTAAAAAATGCAACCGCTATCTGGCGTGCAGCGATTGAACCCGGCATCACGCCAAAGCAGCCCCAAAAATACAAAGCGCAGAAAAAATCCAGCCAAAACGGCCATGCCCTGAGTGGTAGCGCAACGTCCGTCAACGATGAACTGATGAGTGATGATGTCGTCGTGCCGGGTACCAATATGAGCGCCATGATCCTCGATAAACTCAAGGTCAGCGAGCAGGTCACACCAGAAACCACCGCTCTGTTCGGTGAAACCATCGACCTCAACACTGGCGCAGTCTCTTTGCAACAAGTGGATATCAGTATCCCGGGCAACTTCAATATCCCGGTCGAGTTTCGTCGCATCTTCAAAGGCGCAAATTATGCCCACTACAGCAACCTGAATCTCGGTGAATGGAATATTGCTATTCCCAGTATCAGCACGACGGTGATTTATGACCACATCACCTATCAGCAATTTTCCGGCAACTGGGGTAGCGGCAGCATGTGCTCAGGCCAGCTCAATCCGGGCAATTTTGCTGTTGGCCCCAACCAAATTCTCGCATCTGGTGATTATTGGAGTGGTGAGACGCTGGATATCCCCGGCGTTATCAGTGAAAAAGTTCAAGTGAAATATCAGAACTATGTCGCACAGCGTTTTATTAAAAACTGGAGATTTGCCTGCACCACAGTGTCTGTGAATGGCGCGACGATTGAAGGTTTAAAAGCCACCTCACCTGAGGGTATTACCTATGAATTTACCCAGCCTAAATTAATTCCGACCACCCCGATGAGCGCAGCCAATGGCCAGGGGTTTGACGAAGTCGTGGCCAAGTATCATGCATATTTATTGGTCTCTAAAATCACCGACCGTTTCGGCAACACGGTGAATTACAACTACACCGACGGCCAGCTCAGCTCCATTTCCAGCTCTGATGGCAGGCAAATCAGCATCGCGTATGAAACCAATACTTTCGGTAAAAAGCGTGTCAGTACCATGACCGCAAATGGTCAGACCTGGACTTACCGTTACCAGAATGCAAGTCATCCCACTAACAATGATTCGCTGATTGAAGTGGAACGACCGGACGGCAAGACGTGGCAGTTCTCTTTAGCCGCACTGAACATCATACCGGGCAGTGCAACGCAGCGTGACTACTACTACCACATTAAATACAACCCAGAGGGCGACGAAGCCATTGTCGACCTTTATCAAATCATCGAAACCCAATGTCTCGATTTGTTACCGTCGACCAATCCGGCGCAATCAGCGTTCTTAGTTCATCCCAATGGCGCCCGCCTCGATTTATCAATGCGTTTTACCCGCTTTGGCCGCTCGCAGGTGCCTAAAGTCCTGTCGAACTACAGCGGCTATCCACATGGTGATGTTCACACCAATGACTTATGTTTTGTGACAAATTCACTGCAGCAAAAAACGCTGAGCGGCCCCGGGCTTTCAACGATGAACTGGCAGTATGCCTACTCTCAGAACAAAGGGGCGTGGAACGTGCCCGGCACAGGTGAGCAACTGAGCGGCCTTGCAGCCACACCAGCCACTTACAACCTGCTGGATTTACGCTCTACCAGCATCACTACACCTGATGGTGCCAAAACCGTGCATATCTTTAGCAGGCGCTGGGACCATACCGACGGCCAGGAAGTTGGTACCGAGTATTACGACACCGACGGCAGCACGCTGCTGCGTCGGATTGAACGGCAATTTGCCGCCATGCCGACCGGAGGCTCAGTCGAGATGACTTCTTACACCGGTAATGAACTCGGCACTGCTTATTTGACCGACAACCCGGCACCACATGAAAACTACAGCAATAAAGTCAGTGAAAAAGTGTTCAGTTACGTCGGTGGTGTATTGGCTGACACATTCACGACGTTATTCCCGAAAGACAATTACAATATTTATGGTCTGCCGACTAAAACCATTGAAAGCAATTCACTGAATACGCCGGAGCGCACGACGACCACAACCTACTACCATGACACGACCAACTGGGTACTGAATCTGGAGACTAACCGCCAAATTAGTCAAAGCGGGGTAAATTTCTCAGAGCGCAGCACCAGCTACATAGGTGAGACCGGCAATGGCAAGTCGTTGCCAGCATCTGAAAGTCGTTACGGCCAGCATATTCAAACGCACGAATACAATGCCGATGGTACGCTGAAAAAAACCACCTATGCACTTGGCGAACGTTGGGTGGCATTTGCCGACTATAAACGCGGTAAACCACAAAAAATCACCCTGCCAAATCGCTATAACACCGGCGGCTTTGATGTGACGCTGAGTGTCAACGATACGGGTACTGTTGCTTGGGCGAGAGACTTGAACGGCTATAAAACCAGTTATAGCTATGACAATCTGAATCGCTTAACGCTGATTGACCCAGAAGACAGCCAGTGGCTTAACACCACCATCAGTTATGTTGCCGACACTAGTGGAACCGGCGCTTTGCAACAAAACATTAATCGCGGCAATTATCGTAAGACGATTACGCTGGATGCGCTGATGCAGCCGGTACTGAGCAGAGAATGGGACAACAGCAATGAACCTGAAACCGTTCGTTATGTGCGGCAATGGTTTAATGCCTATGGCAAAGTGATATTTACTTCAGTGCCATCCACCTCATCGGCCGAATCTTTTGGCAGCAGCACCGGCTACGATGGTCTGCAACGGGTAACCAGCCAGTCTAACACGGCGAACGGGGACATCAGTTACAGCTATGGCGGCGACAACAGCATTACGGCTTCAGGCGGAATAACCAGCACCACAAAATATCTGGCCTATGGCAGTCCGGCGACTGACTTGCCGCTGACCATTACCCAGCCAGAGGGGGTGAGCACCACCATCGGCTATAACGAAGCCAATTTACCGTTGACTATTACCCAGGGCGGCATCACCGAACAACGCCTTTATAACAGTGCAATGCAGTTATGTCTGCAAAAACGCCCGGAAACAGGCATTAAAGCGATACAAAACAATGCATTGGGCCAGGTGACAGGCTACGCAGAAGGCTTGTCTGGTTCTGGTCAAAATTGTACCGACTACACCAATGCCCCGAACAGCTGGGTGACACAGACCTACGATAACTTAGGCGATGCCTGGCAAACCAGTTATGCAGACGGTACCGCCAACAAAACTGCCACACTGGACCGGCAAGGCAATCTGACCGGGTTGGTCAATGGCAGTAACAACTGGAGTTATGCCTATAACAGCCTTAACCTGCCTTATCAGCAAAGCCTGACGCTGGACAGTAAGACTTATACTATTGGCCTTAGCTATAACAATCTGGGCCACCTGCAAAGCAAAACCTATGGCGGTGCCACACTCACTTATGCGCCCAATGCGTTGGGTCTGCCGACTACAGTGGCCGACAGCCAGACCTACGCCAGCAATGTGCTGTATCACCCGAATGGCCAGTTAAAAAGCTACAGTTACGGCAATGGGCTGACGTTTGACCAGAGCCTGGATACCGAGTTTAAGCCGTATGAGCGCCAGGTTAAATCCGGCTCGACCTTACGCGCGGCTCAGCGCTATCGCTATGATAGCAATGATAATCTGGACAACATCACAGATCTGGTGAATTCGAGCCAGAGTATCAGCCTGACCTTTGACGGACTGAACCGGCTCGACACCGCGAGCGGGGT
>SSFI01000134.1 GCA_008015325.1 Rheinheimera sp. | reverse complement strand
TGCGAGAGTAGTACACCGCCAGGCTCCCAATACAAAAGAACCCCGCTCAGTGAGCGGGGTTTTTTGTATTTAGATTCTGGCGATTTACTGCGCGAAGAGTAGTACAGTGACGGCGGGATTTAGGGCTGCAAACAATTTTGCAGTCCTCCGACGGAACAATCCCGAGCTCTGCGAGGGATATCAAGGCTCCCATACAACTCCAACGATTTGGCAGTCCTCCGGCTGAGCAGTCCTGAGCTCTGCGAAGGGCATCAAGGCTCCCAATACAAAAGAACCCCGCTCAGAGAGCGGGGTTTTTTGTATTTAGAATCTAGCGGTGTACTACGCGTAGAGTAGTACAGTGAAGACCGAGATAGACAACACCAACAGTTTGGTGTTGTCCGGTCTGAACAATCCCGAGCTCTGCGAGGGATATGAAGGCTCCCAATAAAGCCAAAGGGCCCACTCATTCGAGTGGGCCTTTTGCTTTATGGAGCACAGGCGGTCGCCAGGGTGAAGCAGGGCTTTCGAGAGGCCAATAGTTTGGTTTTGCTGGCTGTCACACAGCTGTTTCACGCCTTGAGCTCTGCGAAAGGCCGGGCAGAAGGCGACGGCTCACCGAACGTTTTTTGTATTTAGGCCCTAGCGGTTTTACTTCGCGTAGAGTAGTACAGCGACACCGGGAATTAATGATGCCAACAGTTTGGCTCTTCTGGCTGTCACACAGCGGTGGAGCACACCCGACCCTCTGCGAGGGGGCAGACTCCCACGAAGCCGCGATGTTGAAGCCTTCGAATCTCCAAAGCCAACAGTTTGGCTCGTCTGCGGCTGGATCCCGCCGACGATCCTCGAGGGATTGAAGGCTCCTAATAATGCCAAAGGGCCTGACGGTCTGTTACTGCCAGCCGTCGCCAAACTATTGGCTTCTCTCTTACTGAACACCATACGTCAGACGCTCCGCGATGTCGAAGATTCACACCAAACCGCATAAAGGCAGCGCACTGTGATGGCGCCTAGGTTATGCCTGCAAACAAAGGATTTTCTGGATCCAAAACCTATCGTTCAAATGTGTAATTTTGAGAAACACATGTTAGGTCAGTATCGACTCGTGGAATGTCTGTGTAAAGCAGTTGTCAGTGGACGAACTGGCCGGGTCGGGCCTTTTTTGACTGTGCCTTTGACCAGCGGCAGTGGTGCCATCGGAATATTGCCGAGTTTAGCAGCTAAACCTTGCTGTATATCGGCGACAGTGTAACCAGCTTTAATTTTCATTCGAACATAGGGGATACCACTGGCTTCCAAAGCACCGCTGACGAACCAGTCCGGAACTGCTTTGTGACCTTCTTTATTGGTATTGTTTACTAAGTCGATGACCGCAACGATGGACATATCGTCAGCGTTACAAAGCACGTAATCGAGATATTTAGCATTAAGCTTTAACAGCGCGGCCCTGCGGGTTTTACTGTCGGCATTATCTTTTAATTCTAAGATATCTGCCAGTTTCACCCGATTGATAATTTTGTACTGTCCACCTACTGCACGTTCAAGCAATTGTAAGAAAGAACGCTCCACGTGAGTAAACAATTGGGTCTTTTTGTGAAAGGGGAATGGGTTGCCATGATGGATAAAACGGTTCACGACAATTGCAGCCATCACCGCTAACAACACCAATAGTACAATGATAAATTCCATAAACACCTCAGACAAATTTTTGACGTTCAGCAGAAACGGCGGTTTGCCGTGTGATTACTTAGCAGAAGTCATGCCAGAAAATACCTGGTCTTGTTTGTTTGATCATAATAATCGGTGATGCCTGATATATTTGGCATTAATGCCTGTGATGATGTTTTCGGGCCTATAGTGCAGCAAGTATCAAGAGTACAGCGCCATCACAGCTGCCTGGTATCCACGGCCAGCTGAGCGTTGTACTGAGCAAGTCCCTACTATATGAGGAAACAGTGATGACCACTTGTGCAGGATTGACGATTAAAGGCCCGTTGACGGCGGAGTACGGACAAATTCTGACAGAAGCTGCCTGCAGCTTTGTCGTCGACCTGGTCCGCGAGTTCAGACCTGAACTGCACCAGTTACTTAGCACGCGTCAGCAAGTGCAGGCCCGCTTCGACGCTGGTGAATTACCAGACTTTTTACCAGAAACCGCGCATATCCGCCAAAGCGACTGGCAGGTTGCCGCTATCCCGGCAGATTTACAGGACCGGCGCACTGAAATTACTGGCCCGGTAGATCGGAAAATGATCATAAACGCGCTCAATGCAGACGTGAAAGTCTTTATGGCCGACTTTGAAGATTCACAGGCGCCAAGTTGGCAAGGTGTGATTGAAGGTCAGATCAACCTGCGTGACGCCAATCTTGGCACCATCAGCTACAGCGACCCACAATCCGGTAAACAGTATGCGCTGCGTGATAATCCGGCACTGCTGATTGCCCGTGTCCGTGGCCTGCACTTGTGGGAGCGGCATCTGGAAGTGGACGGCGAACAGGTGCCAGGTTCACTGGTCGATTTTGCCTTGTATTTTTTTCATAACTATCAGATCCGTAAGCAGAAAGGTACTGGGGTTTATTATTATTTGCCCAAGCTGCAAAGCCATAAAGAGGCGGCGTGGTGGGATAAAGTGTTCCGCTTTACTGAAGCACGGTTCCAGCAACCGTTTGGTTTTATCCGAGCTACTGTGCTGATTGAAACCTTGCCGGCAGTGTTTGAGATGGACGAGATCCTCTACAGCCTGAAAGATCATATCGTGGCGCTTAACTGCGGGCGATGGGACTATATTTTCAGCTATATCAAGACCTTAAAGAATCATCCAGATCGGGTTTTACCAGATCGGCAAGTCGTGACGATGAATCAGCCGTTTTTGAGTGCTTATTCACGACTACTGATTAAAACCTGTCACAAACGGGGTGCACTGGCGATGGGCGGCATGGCTGCTTTTATTCCGGCGAAAGACCCGGTGGCCAATGCGGCCATTTTGCAAAAAGTGACGGCAGACAAAACACTGGAAGCCAGCAACGGTCATGACGGTACCTGGGTGGCTCATCCTGGCCTTGCGGCCACGGCCAACGCGGTATTTGATGCAAAACTCGGCGATAAACCGAATCAGTTGCATGTGCTGCGCGAACAGGATGCGCCTATCAGTGCAGCCGAGCTGTTGCAACCGAGTGAAGGCGAGCGCACTGAAGCCGGTATGCGGACCAATATTCGCGTTGCACTGCAATATATTGCTGCCTGGATCAGTGGCAAAGGCTGCGTACCAATTTATGGTTTGATGGAAGATGCGGCGACGGCAGAGATCTCCAGAACGTCAATCTGGCAGTGGATTAAACACGGTAAGTCATTGTCAAACGGGCAATTAATTACTAAGGATTTGTTCAGCACTATGCTGGCTGAAGAAAGTGATGTTGTACGGGCCGAAGTTGGGGAAGAGCTATGGCAACAACAATCCTTTGACAAAGCGGCGGCTTTATTGCTAAGTATCACCACAGCTGATGAGTTGGTGGACTTCCTGACCCTGCCAGCGTATGAGCTTTTAGTGTAACCCGAAGCAAAGAGGGGCATCCCAACCGCCCCTCTTTTTTTATCCGTAAGCTGGTGCAGACCCTAGATGTCTGCCATATCCCTAAGTCAATTCCTCCGCAATCTCCACAATCAGCCGGCGCAACCAGATATGGCTGGCATCCTGATGCAATAACGGGCTCCAAATCATCTTCAGTTCAATTGACGGAATTGGGAAAGGTGGGTCAAGCACCTGCATGCTGCTGTCGTTTCTGTACAACATTGCGGCGCGATAGGGCAGAGTCGCTATGAGGTCAGTCTCCACCGCCAGATGCATCGCCACATGATAGTTACGGGTGAACACACCGATATTGCGCTGTTTGCCAAACTTTGCCAGCGCTTCGTCGACCCAGCCAAGCTTTTGCACATCTGCCGGATCCATCCCCACGCCAACACCAAAACCGGTTTTACTGACCCAAATATGCTGCCCTTTCAAATAGGTATCTAAATTGAAGTTCTGCAAAATCGGGTTTTGTTTATGCACCAGACACGCAAAGGCATCTTTCCAGATAGTTTTCTGGTGGAAGGATTGTGGCAACTGGTCAAAGCGGTTAATCGCCATATCGACTTTGCCGTTTTCGACGTCATGAAAGGTCACGTCGGACGGCGTCATGATATCGAGCGAAGTACCGGGTGCCTGCGCCCGCAACCGCTTCAGCAGCGCGGGAATGAGCGTAGAGGCCGCATAATCACTGGCCATAATACGAAATACCCGGTGACTGTGCGCTGGTTCAAACTCTTTATTCGGCTGCAACGTTTCTTCCAGAGTTAACAACACACCACGAACAATAGGCGCCAGTTCTTTGGCACGTTCGGTCGGCACCATGCCGTCTGAGGTTCTGACCAGAATGGGGTCGTTCAGCAGGTCGCGCAGCCGTTTCAGGCCATTACTCATCGCCGGCTGAGTGATATTGAGCTGGTTGGCGGCGCGGGTGACATTTTTCTCCCTGAGCAACATATCCAGATAGACCAACAGGTTTAAGTCGATTTTGCTGATATTCATCAAATCTCCCGTGAAATGGTGGTGTCGGCGGCAAATAGTCCGGCTTTCATATTCACATAATGAATGATGAGCATCAGGAAAATCAACTGGATGAATCGTTTTGCCGAAACCTATAGTGAAATGCAACAGCGCAGGGCACAACCAACACCTGCAAAGCTGCAAACAGAGTGAACCTAACAGCCCGAACCCGATGAGGATGCAGTGATGTCAGCCTACTTACAGAAAGTCCAGCAACTGGAACAAAGTGTTAAAGCCAATGGCAGCGCCTGGAATGCCATCAGCGCTGAATATGCAACCCGGATGCAACTGCAGAACAGATTTAACAGTGGCCTCGACATTGCGCAGTACACTGCCGATATCATGCGCCGCGACATGGCAGAGTACGATGCCGACAGCGCCAGCTACACCCAGTCTTTAGGTTGCTGGCACGGTTTTATCGGTCAGCAGAAACTGATTGCGATCAAGAAACATTTTGGCAGCACAAAAAAACGCTATTTGTATCTGTCAGGCTGGATGATTGCTGCGCTGCGCTCTGAGTTCGGCCCACAGCCTGATCAGTCGATGCATGAAAAAACGGCGGTGCCGGCGCTGATTGAAGAGCTGTATACCTTTTTAAAACAGGCGGATGCCCGTGAACTGGGTGGATTGTTCCGTGAATTAGACGCTGCCCGCGCTGCCGATCAGCAAAGCAAAGTGACTGAAATTCTGGCAAAAATCGACAACTTTGAAACCCATGTCGTGCCGATTATCGCCGACATCGACGCCGGTTTTGGTAATGCCGAAGCGACTTACCTGCTGGCGAAGAAAATGATAGAAGCCGGTGCCTGTGCCATTCAGATTGAAAACCAGGTGTCGGATGAAAAACAATGTGGTCACCAGGACGGCAAAGTGACAGTGCCACACGCGGATTTCCTGGCGAAAATTAACGCAGTGCGGTACGCCTTCCTCGAGCTTGGTATCGAAAACGGCATTATCG
>SSFI01000107.1 GCA_008015325.1 Rheinheimera sp. | reverse complement strand
ATTAACAGTCGTTTCCAACTGGTATCCCCCTCTATCGGGTAGCTTCCTACGCATTACTCACCCGTCCGCCGCTAGGTCCGAAAACCCCGCTCGACTTGCATGTGTTAGGCCTGCCGCCAGCGTTCAATCTGAGCCATGATCAAACTCTTCAATTAAAAGTTTTGCTCAGTTTACTGACTAAATAAATTGACTATATAGTCACTCAACTGAAGATTTATTCGTATTTGCGAATCATCTCCAACGAGTGCCCACACAGATGATTGATTGCTAATTGTTAAAGAGCGTGCTTCGACTTCGAAGCGGGAGGCGTATCTTACACTTCCCAGATTTTAAGTCAAGCAGAGAAATTTACTATTTAAATAAACTACTCTGCTTAACCTACTTACTTACCTTGCTTGCGATTTCAAGGCTTTCACCCCAACCTCGCTGCAAGGCGGCCATTTTAGTCAGTTTTTATTTCGTGTCAAGCGTCTTTTTATCGACTATTTTTCACTTTTCAAACTCACCTGGCGTTTCGCATTTCGCTTCACCCCGTCGGCATGGCGCGCATTATAGGCCGTCTGGAAAGTTACGCAAGCATTCTTCGCAGATAAATAGGGAAAAGCGTACCGTTCGATTCTTTTTCAAACGATCCGCTTAATCTTTCTGCTAATTCACTGTATTTTCGTTGGGAATCGGCTAGAGCGGAAGGATTAATCTGTTATCCGTCTTCTCGCTCTGTCCGACCATTTCGTCATAGGCAGAAGCGTGTACCAGATAAGCCTCTTTAATTGTCGCGGCAGCGAGTTCCTGCCTGACCTGACTGACGCTATAAAAAGGGCGTGGTCTGTTATTGTCACCAATGATGTAACCGTTACGCCCATCAAAATCGACTTCTGCCAGATATAACCCCATTTCAAACGAATGAACCGTCAGCTTATCAATCACCACGTCCTGAAAGTTTAAGTGTTCTAACCGATGCGCCATACAGACCTCCTGTTAATCACAGTGGTCTGTACGGCGTTTCTCTTTATATAGATCTGTTAATTCCGGCAGTTTTCTAGAAATCGTATTTAGCCGAGAACTGGATCCGGTTCAGATCACCATCTAAGTCAGACTCCAGAACTCTCGTAGC
The DNA here is from genome assembly GCA_008015325.1 of Rheinheimera sp. Taxonomy (GTDB): domain Bacteria; phylum Pseudomonadota; class Gammaproteobacteria; order Enterobacterales; family Alteromonadaceae; genus Pararheinheimera. The sequence goes on along the minus strand of SSFI01000107.1, from coordinate 5,989 downwards.
ATGCCGCACTTCGACTCCAACTGAGATTTTACTGGCCAGCTGATAAATCAGGTTGGCACTGTAGCTTTCTGTGCTTTCGGTTTGCGCCATACCAGTCAGGTCCGTTGGATTATCAATTTGCTGAGCAGAATAAAAGAAGCTTGAGCGCAGCTTATCATTCCACGAATGCTTATAAGCCAAGGTATAACCGATACTGCTGATGGCTTCTAAAGCCCCTGCTTTAGTCAGAACCGCATCATTGCCGGTATTGAGGCTCAGGTAACGTCCCAGGCCATCACCATAAGTCACGGCGAAGCGGATATCATCGGTTTTAGAGACATTAATCTTGCCGCTGAATGACAAACCGTAACCTTGTACCGAATCGTCAATCAGCCCTTGTTGCATCGATAACTGCCGGCTTAGCGCTGAGACAGTTAAACCGCCCCAATCGGCCGTATGGTTATATCGTACAACCAGATCCGGCATCGAATTGTCGTCGGTTACAATGCGGGTGCCGCCGCCATTTGGCGTTACAGTCGTTTCCGGGTTTTCTACAGCAAATTGCCAACCGCCCAAAGTGTATCGAACCTGCGCCTGGCGCACGAACACAGTACCATCTGTGGTGCCTACGAAGTCCAGACTGTCCGGCAACGCATTGGTATCCATAAAAGTGGTCCAGGTCTGACCGAACAACCAACCGTCGTAGCTGATAAAGGCGTGCCGGATCTCCGGCGCATAACCGTTACTGACCCGCTGGTCGCCAGTACCAGTGGTTGCCATCATGTCAAACTCGAAACGGCCTGTGACCTTTTTGCCGTTCTCCAGCATAGTGTCACTGCTGATAAAAAACCGTGACTGGCGCGCATGCATGTCCCAGGTCGCCGATTCACCAATACCGCCAACCGGCGTCAGGCTCGGCACATAGAACTCACGGCCGATGCCCGTGGCGATTTGACCATCGGACGTATCAGTAAGCATGGCATCGAGTTTGACGTAACCACCGATATTGATTTCGGTGGTGTCGCCGACTTTGAAACCGGCTACTGCACTTTGACTGTAAGCCGCCATACATAATGCGACCGCCATGGCTGTGCGTGTAATAAAAAGCCGGCTGGTGTGACCTTGTGTGGGCAGAATTTGTTGCATAGTTGTACTCCGCTACCTTGTCTGTTGATCTGTTGTGGTTTTATTGCCATTGCAAATCTGGTAGACGGCGACCATTTGCTCAATTAGCCATTAGTCGTAACTAGGGGCTGGTCTAGACTAATGTCTAATTTGCCCTCCGGGGCGCTTTCGGTAGAACTGCATTATCAGAGAACATAAGGCGCAAAGCGCCATACGGGGAAGACGAACCATGACACATCAATCTGTATATCCGGTCCCGCCAGCTGCGCAGGAACGGACCTGGGCCGACAACGACACCTATTTACAAATGTACCGGGCATCGCTGGATAACCCCACAGCTTTTTGGGCAGAACACGGCAAACGGATCGATTGGTTTAAGCCATTTACTCAGGTTAAAGACACCAGCTTCGCGCTCGGTGATGTCCATGTGAACTGGTTCAGTGATGGCACCCTCAATGCCAGTTACAACTGCCTGGATCGGCATCTGCCGGAAAAAGCCAATCAAGTTGCCTATTATTGGGAAGGTGATGAACCCGGCGTGCAAAAAGCTGTGACTTATCAGGAACTTTATGACGAAGTTTGTCAGCTGGCCAACGGTATGCGAGCTTTAGGTGTCGGCAAAGGTGACCGGGTTACAGTTTATCTGCCGATGATTCCACAAGCTGCTGTTGCCTTGTTAGCCTGTGCGCGTATCGGTGCTATTCACTCTGTTGTATTCGCCGGTTTCTCGCCGGATGCACTCGGCAGCCGGATTGTTGATTGTGATTCTAAACTTGTAATCACTGCGGACCAGGCACTACGCGGCGCGCGGCTGACGGCACTGAAAGACAATACAGACCAGGCGTTAGCGCATTTAGGCAAAGCCAACCCGGTTAAACATGTCATTGTCGTGAAACACGTTGGCCAGAACATTGATGAACATCCGGGCCGCGATATCTGGTATCACGAATTACTCGCCGCTCAGCCAAAACATTGTGAGCCGGAAGCAATGAATGCGGAAGACCCGCTGTTTATCCTTTATACATCTGGCTCCACCGGTAAACCAAAAGGTGTACTGCACACCACCGGCGGTTATATGGTGTGGGCATCGATGACCCATCAATATGTGTTTGATTATCACCCTGGAGACGTTTATTGGTGCGCCGCTGACGTTGGTTGGGTCACAGGCCACACTTATATAGTATATGGCCCGCTCGCCAACGGTGCGACCAGTGTGATGTTTGAAGGGGTGCCGACTTATCCAAGCGTCAAACGGATTGCGCAAATTGTTGATAAATATCAGGTCAACATTCTGTACACCGCACCGACAGCTATTCGGGCGCTGATGGCGCATGGTACTGCACCGGTTGAGGGCAGCACATTGACTTCATTAAAAGTGCTTGGCAGCGTTGGCGAACCCATTAACCCGGAAGCCTGGCACTGGTACCACGACAATGTTGGTAAAGGTCGCTGCCCTGTGGTTGATACCTGGTGGCAAACCGAAACCGGTGGCATTCTGATCACGCCGTTACCTGGTGCTACAGCATTAAAACCCGGCTCTGCCACCCGGCCATTTTTTGGCGTCCAGCCAGCCATCGTCGACAACGAAGGCAACTTACTTGAAGGCACCTGTGAGGGGAATCTGGTACTGCTCGACAGCTGGCCAGGTCAGATGCGTTCGGTCTATGGTGACCATGAACGTTTTGAGCAGACCTACTTCTCAACTTATAAAGGAATGTATTTCACTGGTGACGGCGCAAAACGCGATGAAGATGGTTACTACTGGCTGACCGGCCGTGTCGATGATGTGTTAAACGTCTCTGGTCATCGTTTAGGTACTGCCGAAATCGAAAGTTGTCTGGTCGCGCATGAAGCCATTGCCGAAGCCGCCGTAGTTGGTTATCCGCACGACCTCAAAGGCCAGGGCATTTATGTATTTATCGCGCCACGCGTCGGTGTAGAACCGAGCGATGAACTGACCAAAGCGGTACGTGATTGGGTGCGCCGCGAAATTTCACCTATCGCCTCACCGGATTTAATCCAATGGGCACCGGGCTTACCGAAAACCCGTTCCGGCAAAATTATGCGGCGTATCTTGCGTAAAATTGCCGCCAACGAGCACGACTCTTTAGGTGACATCTCCACGCTGGCAGATCCGTCAGTGGTTGAGCATCTGATCAACAACCGCCTCAATAAATAAGTCGATAAAAAGACCATAAGCCGATCAAAGGCTTATGGTCTTTCTTCCATGGACAGATCAGTTTCGGATGATTAAGCTGTGCTGTGTTGATAAAATTTTACCCGGAGATCAGCCATGGCAAAACTTATAGTCGCAGACGATCATCCTCTGTTTCGCAATGCCCTCATCAGTGCCATTAGCAATACTTTCGCCACGACCGCAACAGTTGAAACTGACTGTTTTGATGCGACAGTTCAGGCGCTCGAACAACATCCAGATGCAGATTTGCTATTGCTGGACCTGCATATGCCAGGCAATTGCGGTTTTCTGGGCCTTATCCAGCTACGCAAAACTTTCCCGACCATGCCGATTGTCGTGATCTCAGCCAGTGATGATCAGGATGTGATCCGTCGTGTGATGAATTTTGGTGCCTCCGCTTATGTGCCGAAATCAGCGCATCCGACAGAAATTGCCAATGCCCTGCACGCCGTGATGGCCGGCGAGATTTGGTTGCCGGAGAAATATCAGCACCTGTTGCGGGCGAACCCGCAGCAACATGAAGACTTAGACCTCGCTGCCCGCATCGCGCAGCTGACGCAGCAACAATATAAAGTGTTGTATTATCTGACCGAAGGCTGGCTCAATAAACAAATTGCTTACGATTTACATATCTCTGAAGCGACAGTCAAAGCCCATATGACTGCGATTTTCCGTAAACTCGGTGTCACCAACCGTACACAGGTGGTGATCCAGGCACAACGCCTGCAACTTGAAGCGCCGGTTGACCGTGATTTGGCCCGGCAACCGACTTAATGCAATCCCGGCAAACTACTGTGGTCGACCTCATCAATTTGCTCGGCTGACAAAAATTGCCGGGCAAATTCCAGATACACCTTTTTCTCGACAAAAATTCGGAACAAGTCCGGATCAATGTGCTGTTCTTTCGCCATAAAACCTAAAATGCGCAATGATTCCGACAGCGTCTTGGCTTTTTTATAGGGCCGGTCGGAGGCGGTTAAAGCCTCAAAAATATCGGCGATCGCCATAATCCGCGCCTGCACTGACATTTGCGCTTTAGTCAGCCCGCGTGGATAACCGGTGCCATCCATTTTTTCATGATGACCGCCGGCGTATTCTGGCACATTGCGCAAATGTTTCGGGAATGGCAGCGATTCAAGCATTTCGATGGTGATATCGATGTGGCGATTGATCACCCGCCGCTCCTCTGGGTTTAAGGTGCCGCGTTCTACACACAAATTGCTGACCTCGGCCGGTGTTAAGACCGACTGTTCGACACCGGCGATCACAATGTGATAGCGCGCAGCAATATCGCGGACGCGTTTTTGCAGCTCCCACGACATAAACTCACCACCGATATTACTGGCCTGTAAAAACTTCAGGTCCACTCTAAGCTGGTCGAGTAACTCTTCCCGACTGGTCTGGTCCAGACTCTGATCAAGCAGAATATCACGCCGGGCGATTTCAAAACGCGCCTCTACCAGCGCGATATTGACGTGCAGACCATGCAGTTTCGTCGCTTTATCCATGATGTATTCCGGCGTGGCAATTTTACCGCAATCATGCAACCAGGCCGCAACCGACAGTTCGTGCACATCCGCTTCATTCATCGAAAAATCGGCCAGCGGGCCTTCTGTTGTCTCACTGCATGCATGTGCCAGAAGCATTGTGATAGCCGGAACTCTTTTGCAGTGACCTCCGGTGTAAGGCGATTTTTCGTCAATTGCTTTAGCCAGCAACCGGCTCAGGGCGCCAAACAGTTCCTCTAAATCATGCACTAACTGCTTATTGGTCAGCACCATAGCGGCCATCGACGATAGAGCTATGACCAGACGCTGCGTTTGGGCAGAAAATGGCTGGACCTTTCCTGTGCTGTCGAGGCAATTTACTAATTGAAGCACACCTGTGACATCCCCTTGATGGTCAAGCAGCGGTACCGTCAGCATGGATTGGGTGCGATAACCATGTTGCTGGTCAAATTGGCGGGCCCGTTCCTGATTTACCAACGGGCTGAAGTAAACATCGTCGATGATAATTGGCTGCTTTTGCAGTGCGGCAATAGCCACCACAGCACTGTCATTGGGTTGTCCGTCTTTATACAGCGGGATTAAATGTTGCGCGGGCTGCTGACCAGAGGTGCCGCCCTGGTGCAGGCCAAGACTGCGGTTAAATAAAGTGGCAAATTCGAGGTGATTGTCGCTGGTCAGCCGGTAAATAGTCCCGCCGTCGGCCTGACTGATGTGCTGGGCACTTTGCAAAATTTGCTCCAGTAAAACTGGTCCGATCGGTTTGTCTGGACAAGGCAAGGCCTATCTTTACAAAGTGCTCTAATTGCTCAAGATTTCCCACTGCATTGGTCCTTGCGCTTATTCTTCAGCTATGGTTACCGCTGAGTATAGTCAGAGAATATTTGCACCAGACAGCAGGAGCAGGACAAAATTGCATTTGTCAGCGAAATCTCAGCAGTTAATCGGGATTAAACACAGTATCTGGCTGATTACTCTGCTATTTTCTTTTGCTACTTTGAGTTTTTTTCAGTCTTGGTTCCGGCCGCTCGACGCAGCCAGTCTGGACGTCGCTCAGCGCTTTCATGCCACGCATCTAGGCGCGCCGCATCCGGATATCCTGCTGATTGACATTGATGATAAATCGCTCAGCCGCATGGCGGAACAGGTCGGCGCCTGGCCCTGGCCACGCAGTGTTTATGCT
>SSFI01000011.1 GCA_008015325.1 Rheinheimera sp. | reverse complement strand
GGGGTGACTGAACATAAATTCACCGTCGGCAACGCTATCGTCACCCGCAGAACCGCCGGTGGCCCGCAGGTGTATTACCTGCACAAAGACCAGCAAGGCAGCACCACCGCCATCACCAACCCTGAAGGCAATACCGTGCAGCAACTGCTGTACGACCCCTGGGGCAAACAATATCAGGTCAGCCCCAACGCCCTGCTCTACTCCAGTCAGGCCACCACCTACCGGGCACCGCGCTTTTGCAGTCCCTGCAACGCTTGGCGCCACCACCCTGACCATCCGTGGTCAGGGTGTTCGCCGGGGCGAAGATAATCAATCTTCGCCTTTGTCCGGCTCACTACACCGGCCATGACATGGTCAACGACTTTGAAGTTATCCATATGGGCGGACGCACTTACAACCCGGTGCTCGGCAGATTTATGCAAGCCGACCCGTTTATTCAGCAAGCGGATAATTTGCAGAGTTTTAACCGGTATAGTTATGTGCTGAATAACCTGTAAAGTGGCGGCTCAGCGCTGAAAATGCTGTTTATGCAGTTTCACCGCTTCGTTTAGCATCCCGACCCAAAACGGGTCGAATTTAGTGCCGGCGGCTTTGCTGATCTCGACCAGCGCGGTGATTAACTGGCGGTTGCTGGCTTCTTGTTGTTCATGCTGATTGGTCAGCAAATCAAACTCGTCGACGATCCGCAGCAGCCGTGCGCCTTCACTAATATCTTCACCTTCCAGGCCATCCGGAAAACCACTGCCGTCCTGTTGTTCGTGATGTTGCCAGATCATTGCGGCGGCATCCTGCCAGCGCGGTGAGCTGGCGACCAGTGACGCGCCCATTTCAACATGACGTTGCCAGACACTAAGTTGTTCCGGATCGGCCCTGCCTTGCGCATCAAGCATTTGTAGTGGCAAAAACGACATGCCCAAATCGTGCAACATCAATGCGACCGCCAGCTGAATTTGATCGAGTTTATTGCCGGCCAGCCGGTTCATTTCCAGCGCTAAAAACAACTGCCGGGCTGAACGGCCTTGCCAGCGGGGATGACGCTGTTCCAGTGCGGGTAATAATTGAATAAAAAATTCTAAATCGGCATCCATCCGGATCCGGTAGTACTGCAGTAACCGCCGGCAGGCGTCGACCGCCGAGGACGCTTTCGGTTCAGCGGTGGCAGTACTGGTGACCACATCAGGCAATTCATCTTTAATCGCCAGCGCCTGCACATGCGTCGGGTCCAATAAACCCAGCACCTGGCGAATACGCACACCGCGTGAACGTTCATCAGCACTGGTGAGGCCGGTCAGACGCTGGCAAATTTGCTGTAATTCGGTCTGGGATAATGGCTTTGGCGCATCGGCGATGCTGGCTTCCACCCATTGTTGCGTGCGGTCTAAGGTCAGCTGGATCACATCACAGAGCGAGCTGTCGTAGGCCATATGGCCTTTGCGGATATCGTCGAGCACATCTTCCAGGCTTTGCAGCAGCGGGATTAACGAAAACAGCCCGATAAACCCGAGGTTGCCTTTGATGGTATGCACCACACGGAAGATGCCATGCAATAATTCCGGCTGATGCGGATGCTGTTCCAGTTCGATTAAAGTGGCTTCACATTGTTCGTAAGCGTCACGAAAATCTTCAAAGAAATCATCAACACAGTCGCGTTGTAACTCATCAGGGCGATTCAGATTCAGCTGGCTCATGGCTCTCTCCCGCTACCGCAAAAAACCAGTGTAGACAGAACCTTAACTGCTGTATAGCGCTATCACTGCCGGCAGGCAGGGAAAAAAACCAGCGGCCCGGAGCCGAAAGAGGGGTACTCCGGGCCGCTGGCGGCAGAACAGTTAACGCCGGATCACGAAATCTTCGGTACTACGGCGCACTTTTTGTAAATTAACCAGCCAGTCGCCTTCGGCCGCACGGTAGCCCAGCGGCAATAACAACACCGAGCGCAGACCCAGCGCTTTCAAATTCAGGAGCTCATCGACCACTTCCGGTTCAAAACCTTCCATTGGTGTGCTGTCGACGCCTTCTTCCGCAGCAGCAATTAAGGCACTGCCAAGGCCGATATACGCCTGACGCGCGGCATGCTGGAAGTTTTCTTCCGGGCTACGGTTTGGATAAAAACTCAGTAATTTCTGGCGGTAGGCTTCCCAGCCTTCATTGCGAAAACCGCGTTGCTCGTTGACGAGGTCAAACATCGAATTAATCCGCTCTGCGCTGTAATGGTCCCACGCGGCGAACACCAGTAAATGCGAAGCATCTGTCACCTGACTCTGGTCCCAGGCATGGGCACGGATTTTAGCTTTGGTCTCAGCGTCGGTGATCACCAGCACCTGATATGGCTGCAGACCACTGGAACTGGCACTGAGGCGAATCGCTTCGAGGATCCGTTCTACCTTCTCTTCAGGGACGACCTGAGTGGCATCCATTTTTTTAGCAGCATAACGCCATGATAATAAACGTAAAGTCTCTGACATCTGGGACACTCCAATTAAGTACACCGATGAGTTTACCACTTATGTACCCATTAGTATATAAATAATCAGCTGCGTCTATCGCGAATAGTTATATGACAAGCAGGCACCATTCCTTGCGCCAGATCAACATCTGCTGACGGTCTGTCAGCCATAATCCGCGCCATTTTTTCCGGAGCGGCACTATGACTTCACATCCAACTCATACTCACCCAACAGCCGATCATTTCCGCCCTGAATTGTTATCGCCGGCTGGTACGCTGAAGGCGATGCGTTATGCCTTTGCTTATGGCGCTGATGCGGTATACGCCGGCATGCCGCGGTATAGTCTGCGTGTGCGCAACAATGAATTTGATTTACCGACGCTGGCGTTGGGTATTCAGGAAGCCCATGCGCTTGGCAAGAAGTTGTATTGCGTGCTCAACAGCGCGCCGCATAATGCCAAGCTCGACACGCTGATTGAAGACATCGCTGAAGTCGTCGCGCTGGGGCCTGATGCGCTGATTGTCAGCGACCCTGGTGTCATTCACCTGATTCGCCAGTATTTTCCACAGATGGAGCTGCATTTGTCAGTGCAGGCCAACACGGTGAACTGGGCCGCTGTGCAGTTCTGGGCGCAAAACGGTATTTCGCGGGTGATTTTGTCGCGTGAACTGGCGCTGGATGAAATCGAACAAATCCGCCGCAAGGTACCGCAGATGGAACTGGAAGTGTTTGTGCATGGCGCACTTTGTATGGCCTATTCTGGCCGTTGTCTGCTGTCGGGTTATATGGATAAACGCGACCCGAACCAGGGTACCTGCACCAACGCTTGCCGCTGGCCGTATCAGGTGACTACTGCGACGGAAAACGAAGTCGGCCAGTTTGTACCGACCGCAAGCACAGCCGATCCGGCGTTGTCGCTGCATCAGCATAAACCGGTGGACGATATTATCCTGTTGACCGACCCGCAAAAACCGGGTGAACAAATGCCGGCGTTTGAAGACGAGCACGGCACTTACATTATGAATTCCAAAGACTTACGGGCTATTCAGCATGTCGACCGACTGACGCGGGCTCAAGTGCATAGCCTTAAAATCGAAGGCCGCACCAAGTCGTTTTATTATGCCGCCCGCACCGCGCAGATTTATCGCCGTGCCATTGAAGACGCAGTCGCCGGCCGGCCTTTTAATCCGCAGCTGCTGAGCGAACTGGATGGGTTGGCGTCGCGCGGTTATACCGAAGGGTTCCTGCGCCGGCATATTCCTATTCATGAGCTGCAAAACTACGAAAAAAGCGCGTCCGGCAGTGACCAGCAGCAGTTTGTCGGCGAAGTGACCGGCCTTGACGCCGAAACAGGCCGCGCCTGGGTCGAAGTGAAAAACCAGTTTAATGTCGGCGATACGCTGGTGTTGATGGCACCATCAGGCAACCAGCAGATTTGTCTGCAACAACTGTGGAATGCCAAAGGTGAACTGACCTTACGCGCCCCCGGTGCCGGGCATCGGATGCAAATCGAACTGCCGAAAGATATGGCACCGGACTTTGTGCTGCTCATTCGTGAGTTACCGCAAGCTGAAAACAGCAACCGGGGCTGTGCCTGATGGCGCTCAAAATACTCGACAGCTGCATCAACTGCGACATGTGCGGGCCTGAATGCCCGAACAGCGCCATTTCATTGCAGGTCATCGCCAGCGGCAAAAAGATTTACCAGATAGACCCGAACCTTTGCACTGAATGTGAAGGCTTTTATCCACAACCGACCTGTGTGCAGGTTTGCCCTATTGATGTGGTGGTTAAAGTGGCAGAGTGAGAGCTCTGAAAATCGCCACAAATTGCTCCTGCATTTGCGGCGTACCGTCCATCCCTGGTCATAAACAACAACGCCTGAGTGCATCACTCAGGCGTTGTTCAGACGAACCGACAGGCTTAATGCCCGGCGATTTGCATTTGATTCAGTAGTACGGAGCCGGTTAACACCCCACCGCGGCGGTCGACGTCGTTGCCGATAGCGGCGATATCCATAAACATCTGCTGCAGATTACCAGCGATCGTCACTTCACTGACCGGGAACTGGATTTGGCCGTTTTCGACCCAGAATCCCGCAGCGCCGCGTGAATAATCGCCGGTCACGCCGTTGACGCCTTGCCCCATTAGTTCAGTCACTAACAAGCCTGTGCCCATATCGCGCAGCAGCTGGGCTAAATCGGCATCACCATGTTGCACATACCAGTTATGAATACCACCGGCGTGGCCGGTGCTCGCCATACCGAGTTTACGCGCGGAATAGCTGGAGGTGATCCAGCTGTGTAACACACCGTCGGTAATGATTTGCCGGTCAGTGGTTTTTACACCTTCACCGTCAAACGGGCTCGAAGCCAGGCCCTGCAGTACATGGGGCCGCTCCAGAATATTCAGCTGTGACGCCATCACCTGCTGGCCGAGTTTATCCAGTAAAAAACTCGATTTGCGGTAAATACTGCCGCCGCTGATCGCCGACACCAGATGGCCAAACAGGCTGCTGGCGACATCGGCGCGGAAAATCACCGGCACTTTTTGCGTCGGTAATGTGCGGCTGTTTAAGCGCTGTACGGTTTCTGCTGCGGCTTCCCGGCCAATAGCGGCTGCGTCTTTTAAATCCTGTAAACGCCGGCCGACCGTGTAGCTGTAGTCGCGCTGCATATCTTCGCCGTCTTCACCAATCACTGAGCAACTCATGCTATGGCGGCTACTTGGGTAGCCCACCAGCTGGCCATGGCTGTTACCGTAGACTTTTAAACCCTGATGCGATGAAAACGACGCGCCGTCTGAATTGGTGATGCGTTTATCGACGGCAAATGCCGCTTCTTCGGCGGCGGCGCACCAGGCCGTGGCTTGCTCGGTACTAACGTCCGCCGGATGATATAAATCTAAATCCGGCGGGCTGAATTCCAGCCAACTGGCTTCAGCGAGGCCGGCACAAGGGTCTGCTGAGGTATAACGGGCGATATCGATGGCCGCTTCGACAGTACGTTTGAGTGCGGCCGGGCTTAAATCCGCCGTTGAGGCCGAACCTTTGCGCTGGCCGACAAACACACTGATACCAAGACCGCCGTCCTGATTAAACTCCATGGTTTCCACTTCACCGTGACGGGTTTCAACACTCAGGCCGCGCGTGCGGTTCATCGACGCTTCGGCGCTACTGGCACCCAACTGACTGGCGTGCGCCAGCACCTGGCTGACGGCGGCTTTTACTTCATCGATTTCTTGCTGAATAGTCGGCATGTCTTGACTCATAACGGGCTGAAAATCCTCAGGGTTGCAGACTGGCAAGCTTACCACAGCCGCTACAAAAGCACAGAAGTCTGCGGCTGTTGTCGCGCATACGCGGCTTTTCAGCGCCATCTTTGGTATACTGTGCGGATTTCCGGCAACAAAACTGAAGTTATGGCAGATATTACTGATTTTACCCACGGCGACGACTGGGACCGTGAGGAAGGCAAAAGCAAAACGCAGGTCAAAAAAGAAATGCACGCCCTGCAGGCGCTTGGTGAAGAACTGGTGGCATTAAGCCCGGCAGCGCGCGCCAAGATCCCAATGGATAACGACCTGGTCGAAGCGTTAAAACTGGCTGACAAGCTGGTGAAAAAGCACGAAGCTTACCGCCGCCATATGCAGTTTATCGGTAAGATCATGCGCGGTACCGATTTAGAACCTATTGAACGCGCCTTAGCTGTGGTGCGCAATACCAATCAGGCCGCGACCCGCAAATTCCACTTAATTGAAGATTGGCGCGACAAGCTCATCGCCAACAGCGATGCAGTAACCGAATTTATCGCTGAATATCCGCAAGTGGAGATCCAGCAACTGCGAACCTTAATCCGCAATGCGAAAAAAGAGCAGGAAAAGAACCAGCCAGCGAAATCTTACCGCGAGCTGTTTCAGCTGATTAAACCAGCTATCCTCGGCGAATAAAGCTGAATCACACAAAACAGGCCGCAATTGCGGCCTGTTTTGCTTTACTCAAACTTGCTAAAACACATCAAACAGCACATCAGCAATGACGGCGGAGGCGACTGCCACCAGCACTAAATCCGAGCCACAAATCTGCCATTCGTAGCCGTCATGGCGGGGTAACGATGCCAGCAAATCCGGTTGTGTCACTTTTTTCGCAATGCCCGGTGGCAGCGGTTTGCCACGCGCCAGCTGCTTGCGAATACCCGGCGGTAACTGCCGGCCGCCACTGACCTGATATTGCCGGACTAGACTCTGCGCCTGCTGCACCGTAATGCCACTGCTGCCGATCACCACGGCCAACCCCGCCTGCTGCAACAGATTATTCTGCTCGCCTTGTTGGCGCTGTTTCTGCTTAGACTTATCGAATTTGTTTTCTTTTTCTGCCACTTTACGGGCTTTTTCAGCGCGTTGTTGCGCCTTATCTTGCCCTTGTCCCGGTAATGCCTGCCCGGGGCCAGTCAGCAAAAATGTAGCTATCGCAAATACCCAACTGATTTTTCTCATTTTTAACCTCTAGACTTCGCCCAGAACCATTAAAACGACAGCAGACTGAATCAAGACAAATCATCCGACCTTTAACTGAATCAAGTATCGCAGATCCATCGATGGCAGATTTAAATTTCCAATAAAAAAGCCAATGATTTCATTGGCTTTTGTCTCGAAAAAAACAATTTTGTTTAAACCCGCCGGCGGCGCGCAATAACCATTCCCAGAACAGATAACCCTAACAAACCCAAAGGCGCAGGCGCTGGTATGTCAGTGGTGGTTAACGGGTCATGAGCAGCAAAAGTTGCGTGGGATAGACCCTGCTGGATGTACTCAGTACGGCAATTTACATCTTCCCACACTGGTGGGCCTTTGCCTTCATTAGTATTAATCTTGTCACATTTAACCTGTGATTGGAGTAAATCTGCAGTCGACCAAGTACCACCTAACGTATAGTTATTCGATAAAGAAAGATCATCGACGGGGCTCTGATCAAGTGCATTGTGTATATCAAAGATTTTATTAAAATCAAAGTTGTATGACATAAAACCAGTAGTACCACCTTTTAATACAATGTTCAGGTGGTCAAAATAACTGTTACCCAACAACGCTTTGGCAGCAACTAACGCAGCAGCATTAACCTGCAATCTCCAAGTACCAGATAAATCATTGGTATAGCCAAAGGTCAAGTCAAAAATATTACCATAGTTAACGTTTCCGAAAATAAATGGGTGTAAGTCGACCCCATTCACAGTGTTATAGCTGATAGTATTGGTATCATTATCTGCACGGGCAAGACCGATCCAACCTGGCTTCAGGACCTCAAGAACCGGGTCATAGACCCAATCAGCAAACTCATAACCAGTAAAAACCTGAGTCTGTCCAAGACTGCCACCATTTAGTAGCCCATCACCAAACAAACCTATATTCAGATCATATGCCGGATCATTACCCGATTTCCCTTTACAACTGGTAGCGTTATACACTTCGCCCAGGGCCAAGGCATTTGTTATTGGTGACCCTACATAATTCAACGTTACTGCAGAGCAATTTGTATAGATTTTTCCATCTGCAGGGATGACTGCAGCTTGCGCTGAAAAACAAAAAAGCGCGGATAAAGCAAATGCAGCTTGTAACATTTTAGTTGACATTATACATCCTCCTTAGAATCCACTGACAGAAATAAGCAATAAGTGGACCATCTATGAAAGACAAACAATATCAATGTCTTACGAAAGCAATTAGAAAGAACTAATTTATCGTGTAAATAATATACAAAATCTGAAAATGGCGATTGGGAAGAAACATCTGGATAATCCGTATTTTGCATCATTTTTCAAACAAAAAATGATCCATTTGCATTAATATGCTCCTATTTAATTAAAACTAACCAAAACCTCATACAATCGCTCTGTGTAAAAAAAGTAGACATTTACTATTAGAAAGTTATCAAGCTGTTTTTTGCCAGTCCAGGCCAGTACCACCGGCTTTCATCTAAACCTCAATCTCCCCCCGCAGATACAATCGCGCCTGACCACAAACTTGCACTCTGTTACCTTGTAGTGCGCAGCGCAGCACGCCACCGCGACTTGACGCCTGATACGCCAGTAACTCAGTTTTATCCAGCCGCGCCGCCCAATAAGGTGCCAGTCCGGCGTGGATTGAGCCGGTCACCGGATCTTCATCACCACCGTTGGCCGGCCAGAAATAACGACTGACAAAATCATATTGATCGTCGGCAAAACCCCGACCAGGTGCAGTCGCCACCACATCAAAAGGCCACAACGTTTTCAGCAGCACCATGTCCGGTGTCAGCTGCTGTACTTTGATGGCATCGTCGTAAATTAAAAACCAGGCCTGATCACTGCGCAGTACTTCGGTCGGCTGATGGTTCAACGCCTGTAATAACGCCCCCGGGACGTCCATCTGAGCTGTGGCCGGGCGCTGGGGGAAATTCATCTCGAGCCAGCCGTCCTTGCCCTGCTGAACGGTCAAATCACCGACTTTGCCTGTGCTGAATCTTAGCTCTGCCACGGCATCGCGTGAAAACAACACAAAAGCTGCTGCCAGCGTGGCGTGGCCGCAAAAGTCGATTTCGCACAGCGGTGAAAACCAGCGGATTTGATAATGCGCCGGTGCCAGCTTTTTCAGAAATGCAGTTTCTGACAAGTTGTTTTCAGCCGCAATTTGCAGCATCAGTTGCTCTGCAGGCCAGCCGGTCATTTCATCCGGCAACGGCACGACGGCTGCGGCATTGCCGGCAAACAGCTGATTGGTAAAGGCGTCTACCTGATAAAGTTCCAGTTGCATCGTCTGTTTATTCCTTACCTGAGGCGCTTAAATCAGCCGTTTGAGCACCATATCCACGCCAACGCCTTTGATTTTCGCCAGCAGCTTTTGCACTGGTTCCGGGTAATCGCGCATCATTTCAATTTGGCTGAAATGGCTGATGCGCTGGGTATTGAGAAAAATTTGCTGCTGCTCATGTAACAGCTTGGCCTGCAATTGCCCCAGTTCATCCTCCACCAGAATACCGTTTTCATAATCGAGCGCAAAAGCGCGTGGATTAAGGTTGTGGCCGGTGAACAGATGACGGCGGCCATCGACGCTGACGCCTTTTAAGTGATAGCTGTTGTCTTCATGCTTCCACAGCCGGATATCGAGCAAACCATGGTCGATAAAGCTTTGATTACGCTTCACAAATTTACGCAGGATGGTTTCGTACAGATAAGGCAGACCACCAATGCGGCTGAACTTCTGTGTCGGTGGGATATAAAAATCGTTGGCAGTTTTGTCACCGACCACAATAGTCACTTTTACACCGCGTTTGAGGCATTTACGCAACGCCCGCGCCAGCACCGGCGGCGGGTTAAAATACGGCGTATAAATCAGCACTTCTTTTTCTGCCAGTGCCAGAATGGCCAGTAACGCCTGATTCAGCTGGTTTTTCAGCCGACCCATGCCCATCAATAAACTGGCGCGCAGCGGCGCTGACGATTTACCGCTTTGCGGGTACCGATTAGCGCGGGCATGTTTCAGCCAGCTGCGGTGATGTGGTTTGTAATGTTGTGCCAGCAGCGGGTCGTCCGATAACAGGCTTTGTACCACTTGCGCCTGGTCGAGAATTTGCTGGTGACCGGCGACAAAAGCGTCGGCCAGCGGCTGATTGTGAATAAGCAGATAGCGGTCGGCGCGATAACGCACCGGCACACCCATATAGACGTTATTCAGCGATGCGCCGGAATACAGCAGGGTGTCGTCAAACACAAAACCTTTTAAATGCAACACGCCAAAGAGTTCACGCCGTTTAACCGGCACACCCAAAATCTGAATTTGCACAGGATACTGCGCGGCAATTTCGCGGTAAAAATCGGCGTTGGTTTTCATCCCGCTCTGGCCAATCAGGCCCCGGCGCGCGCGGTGGAAATCGACATAGACCCGGACATCCAGTTGCGGATTTTGTTGTTTGGCCTGATACAGCGCATGTAACACGGCTTCACCGGCCTCGTCGGCCTGCAGATATAACGCGGTCAGTACAATACGGCGGCGGGCACCGGCAATCAGTGCCAGCACTTTGTCTTTGTATTCAGTCGCGTGGCATAACACTTCGACTGCGGCTGCTTCAAACGCCGTCGCCGGTAACGCGGCCAGCCGGCGTTTGTTCAACATCTGTTCTAACATAGGTCCGAGGGTCCCTGCGAGTATTTATCGGGTCATGCCGGTTTCTGTGACCGGCTGAGGATCATCTGATCAAAGAGCTGCCGTATTATGCGGGAAAGCGGACCAGCTGGCAAAGCTGCGTCCGCTCTGTAACCGAGGCGTCTGAACTGCTGACTGTAACTCAGGCGGTACCGCCGACTGTCATGCTGTCCAGCTTCAGTGTTGGCTGGCCGACGCCAACCGGCACACTCTGGCCTTGTTTGCCGCAGACACCAACACCGGCGTCCAGCTTCAGGTCGTGACCGACCATCGACACTTTCTGCATCGCTTCCGGGCCGTTGCCAATCAGTGTCGCACCTTTGATCGGCGCAGTGATTTTGCCGTCTTCAATCAGATAGGCTTCACTGGCGGAGAACACAAACTTGCCTGAGGTGATGTCAACCTGACCGCCGCCAAAGTTCGGCGCATAAATGCCTTTTTTCACCGAAGCAATGATTTCTTCCGGCGCATAATCACCGGCCAGCATGTAAGTGTTGGTCATCCGTGGCATTGGCAGATGGGCGAAAGATTCGCGGCGGCCGTTGCCGGTGGCCGGCACATTCATCAGCATCGCATTGTGTTTATCCTGGATGTAACCTTTTAAAATACCGTTTTCGATCAGCACGTTATACTGGCCTGGTGTGCCTTCATCATCGATATTCAGCGAACCACGCCGGCCGGATAAAGTACCGTCGTCCACGATAGTGCAGTGTTTGGAAGCCACTTGTTCGCCGATGCGGCCAGAGAAAGTCGAAGCGCCTTTGCGGTTAAAATCGCCCTCGAGGCCATGGCCAACAGCTTCGTGCAACAACACGCCGGGCCAGCCGGCACCGAGCACCACTGGCATCATACCGGCCGGTGCGTCAATGGCCGTCAGATTCACCTGGGCCTGACGTACCGCTTCACGGGCATAACTCATCCAGCGCGGCTCGCCGTCTAAATCTTCACTGAAATAAGCGTAACTGGTACGGGCGCCACCACCGGCGCTGCCACGCTCACGCCGGCCATTGTGCTGCAGCAGCACCGAACAGTTCAGCCGTACCAGCGGGCGGATATCGGCTGCATAAGTGCCGTCGCTGGCCGCCACCAGCATTTCTTCATACACACCGGAGAGGCTCACCATCACCTGCTCGGCGCGGCTGTCCAGCGTACGGATAAAAGCTTCAATCTGATGCAGCAGCGCCACTTTGTCGGTATTGCTCAGGCTTTGCAGTGGCTCGCACGGCAGATAAATCGCACTATTGGCAGATTTACTGAACGCTTTGACCTGACCTTGCTGGCCATGTGCTGCAATGCCACGCGCAGCAGTGGCAGCCGTTTGCAGCGCTTGTTTGGAAATAGTATCGGCGTAGGCAAAACCGGCTTTTTCACCGGTGACGGCACGCACACCGACGCCACGTTCGATATTAAAAGAGCCGTCTTTAACCAGACCGTCTTCCAGCACCCAGGATTCATGCACGCTGGACTGAAAATACAAATCGGCGTAGTCCAACTGATGCGCAAACAGGAAACTGAGGCTTTGCGCCACATCCTGATCGGTCAGATCGCTGGCTGCGATCAGATTTTGTTCCACGGCATTGAGCATCGCGATATTGGTCATAGTTTCTCACTAGTCATTTGGGTACAGATAAATTGATTATGCAGCGCCAGCGGCATCTTGCGACGAACTGCGGCCACTTCCTGCAGATCGATACGCACTGAAATCAACCCGGGTTCAGTGCCGGCGTCGGCCAGCACCTGGCCCCAGGGGTCAATAATCAGGCTGTGGCCATAAGTCTGGCGGCCATTAGCATGAGTGCCGGTTTGGGCCGGTGCCAGCACAAAACTCTGGGTTTCAATCGCACGTGCCCGCAGCAGTGTATGCCAGTGCGCAGCGCCCGTCACTGTGGTAAAGGCCGACGGCAGGCACAGCAGGTTCATGCCTTGCTGACGTAATAGCGTAAACAGGCCCGGAAAACGCACATCGTAACAAATGGCGAGGCCTACTTTGACTGCGCCTAAATCCGCCACTGTGACTTTTTCGCCCGGTTTGGTCGTATCCGATTCGCGGTAACTGGCGGTATTGTCGCTGACATCGGCGTCAAATAAATGAATTTTTTGATAATCGCTGAGCAAACGACCGTCCGGGCCAAACAACAGACAGCTGGCACTAAAGCGGGCGGGATCAGTGTTTTGGGTCGGTAGAGTTTGCGTGGGTGCAGTGAGCGTCGGTAAAGTCCCGACCAGCAGATAAATTTGATGCAGGCGCGCCAAGGTACTGAGTTGTTGCTGCAATGGTTGCTGGTTACTCAGCGGCACGCCAGGGCCACTTAATGGCTCGGCGATAGCCAGATTCGCACCGTCCGGGCCGGCAAAGCACAACGCGCCTTCCGGCAGTGCGACTAACTGTGGCCGCTCTGACGGCAGCTGTTGTAATAAATCCGCGATCTGACGCAGGTTCTCGGCCGGGTCCGGGCTGCTGCACAGCTGCAGCGCCGTCAGTTGCCAAATGCCGGTGTCAGGCATCCCGCTTGTCGTCTCAGTCATCATTCGCTCCAGCCGCATCTATCACCGGTGTTTCTTCGGTTGGATTGGTTTCTGGTGTGGCTTCCGGCATCACCCGCTCTGCTGGCAACGCCGCTTCAGCCGGCGCATCTGGCAGCAATGGGCTTAACTGCACCGACTCCTCAGCAGCGGTGGCCTCTCCGGCAACCGCCGGTACTGTCAGCGGCGGCTTCACTGGTTTGGGCAGGGCTTCCGCCGGAATGGTGACTTGTTTGCTGTTCCGTTCCAGTTCAGTCACAGTCGGGTTGTCCAAATCACCGCTGACGCTGAAGTTAATCTTGGAAATCACTTCGGCGGACTGGAACATTTCATCCAGCGCATATGCAGCCACACCGGACACCGGATTGACCATCCAGGCCAGGATCACCGGCAGGCTGGACGTCACTTTTGGACTGAACGCCATCAGATAATCAATCTGCCGCGCTTTTAAATCCGCGCTGCCCGACATTTCGATATCCCCTGCCACACCATCGACTTTGGTATCTGTGGTACTGGCGACGCCGGCGTCAATCTGCATAGAGCCCTGCATCTTGTTATAGAAAAAGCCTTTGGCGAATACATCTCGAAAATCCAGCCGTAATTTACGCACCAGCGAATCCAGGCTGAATAACGAGAAAATCCGGGTGCCACCGTCGCTGACTTCCACGAGTGAGCCTTCGCCTAAATCCCAGGCGATGCCGCCAGATAAGGTCTGGCGGTTAAACTGAAAAGGTGCGCCCTGCCAGCTCAGTTGTTCCAGCGTTACTTTGGCTTTGCTGCCGCTCATACTGCGACTTAAGTCATATTCCTGCAGCAGCTGACCCAGCGCCGGGCTTTGCAGCGTGCCGCTTAAGCGGGTCTCGCCAAGGCCGTCATCTTTTTGCCAGCTGCCGGTTAAATCCCAGCGGTGACCATCGCGTTTGGAGCTGAACTCAGTGAGGGTCCAGCTGACGCCGTCGCCGTGACTCTTGGCATTCACTTCACCCAAATCATAGTCACCGACCTGACAGGCGTGGCAATGCAGTTGGATCGGCGGTAAATCCGCCAGCCAGGACATTGGTGTAAGTCTGGCAAAAGCGTCGGCTTCCAGCGCAGCATAATCCGGTTTTTGTGTCGCTTCGGCTTCCAGCAACTGCTGAGCTTTTAATTCGGCGGCCGCCAGCTTGGCGGCTTGCTGATTGGCAAAAATCAGCTGTAAACGCGCCAAATCGGCTTTGATGCCGGTTTCCTTTAAGGCTTTGGCAAACCAGATGTCGCCTTCGGCTTCATTGGCGCTCAGGCTCAGCTGATAACTGTCAGCTTCAGGCTTCAGTTGAAAACTCAGCTGGTTCAGCGACACATCGTCAAATAATTTCAGCTGTTTAATCCGGCCATTGACGGCCGACAGCGACGGAAACATCGGGTCTTCGCCAGGTTCAATCGCCGCCAGCTGGTGTTGTAACAAATTAATCCAGGGTGCAAGGTCCGCCTGTTCTAAATTCACGTCGATAAAAAAGCCATCCCGCAGCTCGCTGCTCGGCAGGCCGAGACTGAGCAGCGCCCCGGTAATTTTGCCGCTGTGCTGATCAAGTCGCGCCTGCAGCTGCGCCTGGTCGCCGTAGCGCATTTCAATACTGGACGTATTTTCGTTGCCGGAACTTTGCAGCAGCACTGTGGCGCCATCAGCCGGCGTTTTGCCAAAAGGTGCTGGTAGCTGCAGCTCAGCAGCCGCCAAATCCATCAGCGCGGTGGACTGATAACTGAAGCCAGTTTGCGGCAACTGAATATTTAAATCCCAGCTGAAATTGGCCAGGCCTTTGCCAAGCCCCTGCCACTCTTCTGACACCAGCGCCAGCAGCTGGTCGATTTGTTGCTCGCCATGCGCTTTAAGCTGGACCTGATATTGCCCATCCTGCTGCGCGCCGTGCAAAGTGGCATTGAGCGGCACGCCATGGCTGACAAACATCAGCTGTTCGCTGTCGATTTTGTCGTTATCAAACTGCAGATGGCCTTGCAGCTGCTCGACCGCGACGGCAGGCGCACGGATCTGCAGCTGATTAGCAAAAAACTCGACGTCCCCAAGCGCCCGCACGCCGGTTTGTTTCAAACCAATCTGCAGTTGCACTTTGGCATTAACCAGCCCGCTGACACCCAAATAATCCAGTGTCGCACCGACCGAATCACTGAGTGGCGACGCCAGCATCAAACCGGTGACACCTTCGGCCTGCGTCTGCCGCTCGATATCAATCAATAAAGTCTCGGCCTGAAACAGGTCCGGAATACGCGCCGTCACGCCATTTTCCAGCGCGACGTCAAACAGCTGGCCGGCCTGGCTTTGGATCAGCATGCCGGCATTTTCGAACAGCAGTTCAGCCTGCATGCCTTTAATCACCGGCCAGTGCGGGTCAAAGGAAAATTCAGTGTCGGCGATAAAAGCCTGGGCCTGGAAAATGCCGTTGTGTTTGTCATAAGGAAAATCTTTAAAAGCGCCATGCCACAGCACCCGCGCCACCGGCACCTGGCCGCTGATCAGCGCCGGCGTCAGGTAATTGATCACCGATTCAGGCATATGCCGGGTCGGGAAATAATGCCGTGCATCGGCCACTGGCACTTTACGCAGTTCACCCAACAGCGTCATGCCGGGCTTTTCGCCCAGCTCCAGCACCAGCTCGGCGTCCGCTTCAATCTCCGGATGGCGCAGTGCCAGCCGCGGAATTTGTACCCGCCACTGCCCCTGTTGCTGCAGCACTTCGATGCGGGTTTGCAGGCTCTGGTATGGCGTGGCGCGACTAAAAGCCTCGCCCCAGCTCAGGGCACCATCAACGCCTTGTAAATCCAGCAGGATATAATTGGGACTGGCACTGAAATGGCCGGTGAGACCAGTCAGGCCCGGCACATCATCAACCGGCACTGAGTTAAAATCGATAAAGTCGCCGCTGACAAACCATTGTTGGTCGTTCAGCTGCATGCCGAGCTGCGTAATACGGGCATCGGTCTGAAACGACAGGATTTTCCGCAGCGCTGCAGAATCTTCCGCAAACAGCTGTGCCAACGGCACCGCCGCCTGCAATTGCAGTTGTTGCAATGAACCCGAATACACACCTTGCTGGCTGACCAGCTGCAGCTGGAAGTCGTGCCAGCTTTTTTCGCCCGACGTCAGCGTCAGCTGGCTGGATAACAGCTGCCAGCCATCTTGCGTCGGTTGCCACAGCAACTGGCCTTTACCGAGGCTCAGCTGTTGTGTCTGGTCGTCCTGGCGCCACATCAACCGGTTTTCTGCCAGCGCAATTTGAATCTGCTGCAAAGTGCCGCCGGCAATATCGCCCCAGGCCTGGAAATTAATATCGGCGCGCGCCAGTTTACGGCTTTCCGGCAACAGAGTTTCAAACCAGGGCAACACGTTCAAATCATTGCTGGACAGATACAACTGACCACGGCTTTTGGCGAGGTTTTCGCCGGTTAAATCCAGCACAAACGCCAACGCATTACCGGTAACGCCGGCAATTTCCACTTCACCGGAACCCTGATGCCGTTCACCGGCATTGAGCCAGGCCAGCCGGCGGATTTGCATTTCAATCGGTGGGGTATATTGCGAACGCAGCGTCAGTTTGCTGTCGACCAGCGTGAAGTTTTTCAGCTGCTGAAACAGCAGTTGCTCCACCGCGCTGAACAGCGGTTCCGCGTCTGTCGCCGGTGTCTCAGCGTTTTGTTGCAGCAGGCGCTGACTGTCGATGGTCAGATGCAGGCCGGATAATTCAAAATCATCGGCTTTGAGTTGCAGGCTGGTCAGGCTGGCCCAAAAATCGAGGCGCACCCGCAGTTCAGCGACTTGCAGCAAAGTATCGCCGGCCGGCGCTTGCACTGCCACTTGCTGCAGCAATAAAGCCGGACCTGTGCTTTGCCAGGCGGCACTGAGCTGGCCAATTTTTACCGGCGCGCCATATTGGCTGGCAATAAACTGTTCGATATCGGTTTTGTAGCCGGTGGCATAAGGCAAACCCACCCGCAGCAGCGTCACCAGCGTGGCAAGCAGCACCACACCGACCGCAAACAGCAGCCAGAGTTTGTGCAGACAAAACCAACCGGCACGCTGAAGCCGCACCACTACATCATCACCACGTCAAATTGTTCCTGAGTATATTGCGGTTCAATCACGACACTAATCTGCTTGCTGATAAAGACTTCCAGCTCAGCCAGGTTATGGTATTCGTCGTTGATTAAAGCATCCTTAACCGCTGGTGATGCGTAGACGACAAACTTGTCGGCGGCATAAGCGCGATTGACCCGGACAATTTCCCGCATAATTTCAAAACACACGGTCTCGACAGTTTTCAGCGAGCCGCGGCCGGCGCAGACCGGGCATTCGGTACAAAGCACATGCTCCAGACTTTCGCGGGTGCGCTTGCGGGTCATTTCGACCAGGCCAAGCGCGGAAAAACCATGAATATTAGTTTTGGTTTTATCGCGGGATAAAGCAATTTCGAGGCTATGCAACACGCGGCGCTGATGTTCTTCGCTTTGCATGTCGATGAAATCGATGATGATAATGCCACCGAGGTTACGCAATCTGAGCTGACGGGCAATCGCCTGCGTCGCTTCGATATTGGTATTAAAGATGGTTTCTTCGAGGTTGCGGTGACCGACAAAAGCACCGGTATTGACGTCAATAGTCGTCATCGCTTCGGTCTGATCGATGATAAGATAACCGCCGCTTTTCAGTGGCACCTTACGGTCCAGTGCACGCTGAATTTCGTTTTCGACGTCAAACAGGTCAAACACCGGCCGCTCACCGGGGTAATATTCCAGCTTCTCGGTCATCTGCGGAATAAATTCCTCAGTGAAAGCATGCAGCGCCTGCCAGGTCATTTTGGAATCGACCCGCACCCGCTCTAAATCGCTGCCGACGAAGTCGCGCAGAATGCGAAACGCCAGCGTCAAATCTTCGTACAGCATCGCTTCTTTGCGGTGTTTTTGTTTGCGCTTCTGGATTTTCGCCCAGAGTTTTTTCAAAAACCGCGCATCCTGCAGCAGTTCGACTTCGCAAGCGCCCTCGGCCGCAGTACGGACGATAAAACCGCCATTGTCGTCATCAAGACAAGTCGAGACTATGTCTTTTAAACGCTGACGTTCTTCATCGGATTCAATGCGTTGCGACACACCGACATGCGGCGAACCTGGCATAAACACCAGATAACGCGAAGGCAAAGTGATGTCAGTGGTGAGCCGCGCCCCCTTAGTGCCGAGCGGATCTTTCACCACCTGCACCAGCAGATACTGGCCTTCATGCACCAGCAGGCGGATGTCTTTGACCGCAGCGACTTTGACTTCTAAATCATTGGCGTCGCGCTGAATAATGTCGGATGCATGCAAAAATGCGGCTTTATCCAGGCCAATATCCACAAAGGCCGCTTGCATGCCCGGTAATACCCGGCTGACTTTGCCGATGTAAATATTGCCAACCAGACCATGGCGGGCCTGACGTTCGATATGAACCTCCTGCAACACACCATTTTCAATCAGCGCCACCCGGGTTTCGCTCGGCGTGACGTTAATCAGCAGTTCGGCGCTCATACAGCCTCCGGCAACTCCGCCAGCAATGCAGCGGTTTCAAATAATGGCAAACCGACAACGGCAAAATAACTGCCATGAATTTTTTCAATAAAACAACCACCCAGGCCCTGGATACCATAACCACCGGCTTTGTCAGCGGGCTCGCCGCTGTGCCAATACGCCAGCATCTGCGCTTCGCTCATTGGCCCAAACCAGACGTCGGTGGCGACTGTCACTGCCTGAGGTTCACAAGCCGCATCCCGGCACAGCGCAACGGCGGTATAGACCTGATGGCAACGGCCACTCAGTAACCGCATCATACGTAGGAAATCCGCTTGGTCCTGTGGTTTGCCCAGGATCTCGCCGTCAACGACCACTATGGTATCGGCGCCGAGTGTCGGCAATGGCTCTGGCTGCGCCCGAAAACCGGCCACAGCTTTAGCTTTGGCCAGACGCAATACATAATCAGCAGCGGCTTCACCTGGCAACACCGCTTCGTCAATTGGCGCCTGCACCACGACAAAGTTCACTCCGAGCTGAGATAACAATTCACGGCGACGCGGTGAAGCGGAAGCAAGCGCAATGCGGGTCATATTATTGGATCTTCAGTTGACGGCGCATCCGGCGCAAAAACAGGAAAATATACGGCCAGACTAACATACCGGTCAGCACAGGCCACAAATAAGCTGCGCGGAAATACACCCCGGTCAGGAAATGACTGAGCCAGAACTGCAATAAGTGGTATAAAGCCAGCAACATGCCGATTAATAAGGCTTGCTGCAGAATGGAAAAGTTGCGGATCTTCAGGTAATTCGCTGCAACGATAAAGGTCACCACCGAATACCCCAAGGCGTTAACGCCAAGTACAGTGCCGACCATCACGTCGACCAGAAAACCCATGACAAAAGCGGTGCCGATACTGGCGCGGTGCGGCAGCGCCAGCACCCAATAGCACAACACCAGCAATGGCCAGTCCGGCCGGAATAGTTTTACTTCGGCCGGTAACGGCATCACCGCCAGCAATAACGCTAACAGCAGCGTTACATGGATCCATAAAAAGCGCCAGTTTGACTGCATTATTTCTGCTCCGGCTCTGTAGTTTCCGGCGGATTGACGATTTCCGGATCTGCCACTGTGGTGCCCTGATGTGGCCATACCAACAGCACATACCGAATGCGGTCCAGCTTGGCGTAAGGTTCAGCAGTAACCTGTAAAAACGGTAAACGCGCGTCGCGGTACACTTTGCTGATGCGGCCAATCGGATAACCTTCCGGGAACACGCCGTCGAGGCCCGACGTCAGTAAGCGGTCACCTTCCACTACATCAGTGCTATGCGGTAAATGAATGAGCCGCAATGCGTTGGCCTGACCTATACCTTCGGCCACCACACTTAAGCCAGTACGCTCAATCCGGCCAGAAATGGCATGGGTGTTGTCGGCAATTAAAATCGCCCGGCTGGACGTTGGCCCCACGCTGACCACTTGCCCCAGCACGCCTAAATCGTCAATCAGCGGCTGACCAATAGTGACGCCGTCTTTACTGCCTTTGTTCAGCACAATCTGATGGCTGAACGGATGGCTGTACACCGCCAGCACTTCCGCAATCAGCCGCTTGCCTTCTGTCACCGGACTGGCACCGAGCAAAGCCCGAAGCTTGTCGTTTTCCTGCTGTAAAAACTGCAGCCGTTGCAGCTGGCCGTTCTGCAGCAGCAAAGTGTCTTTTAAGGTCTGGTTTTCTTCGAGGATTTTTTGTTGCGACTTAAACTGTTCGGATGCACCGAACATCAGGTCTTGCGGTAAATTCGCGAGGTAAAACAAAGGGCTGACGGCTGCGGTCAGATAACTGCGCAGCTGGGCTGAACTGCTGGTGTAGTGATCTAATGTGATAAGACCCACACTGGCCAGCAGCGCAAAAAACAGCCGCAGCGGCAGTGAGGGTCCGCGATCAAAAATAGGTTTCATGAACTCGGCCGCCGGACAGGTTCAGTTAGTCGTAACTGAACACGTCACCGCCATGTACATCGATCATTTCCAGCGCTTTACCACCGCCACGGGCGACGCAGGTCAGCGGATCTTCAGCCACTACCACCGGAATGCCGGTTTCTTCCATCAGCAGGCGGTCTAAATCACGCAATAATGCGCCACCGCCGGTCAGTACCATGCCGCGCTCAGAAATATCTGAAGCCAGCTCTGGCGGCGATTGTTCCAGCGCTACCATCACGGCAGAAACGATACCGGCTAACGGTTCCTGCAGCGCTTCGAGGATTTCGTTGCTGGTCATCGTGAAGCTGCGAGGCACACCTTCGGCCAGGTTACGGCCGCGTACTTCGATTTCGAGGATTTCATCGCTTGGGTAAGCCGAACCGATTTCCATCTTGATGCGCTCAGCGGTGGCTTCACCAATCAGGATACCGTAGTTGCGGCGGATGTAGTTGATGATGGCGTCGTCAAATTTATCGCCACCGATACGCACAGAAGATGAATACACCACGCCGTTTAATGAAATCAGTGCAACTTCGGTAGTACCACCACCAATATCCACCACCATAGAACCGGTGGCTTCTGAGACCGGTAAACCAGCGCCGATGGCAGCGGCCATTGGCTCGTCAATCAGATAGACTTCGCGGGCACCGGCGCCCTGGGCTGATTCACGGATGGCACGGCGTTCCACCTGTGTAGAGCCGCAAGGCACACACACCAGGACGCGTGGGCTTGGGCGCAGAAAGCTGTTGCTGTGGGCTTGTTTGATAAAATGCTGCAGCATTTTTTCGGTGACGTAGAAATCGGCGATCACGCCGTCTTTCATCGGGCGGATGGCTTTGATATTGCCCGGCGTACGGCCTAACATGCGTTTGGCTGCGTGGCCCACAGCGGCGACGCTTTTTGGTCCGCCGGCGCGTTCCTGCCGGATCGCGACCACTGAAGGTTCATTGAGGACTATGCCTTGGTCTTTGACATAAATCAGGGTGTTGGCTGTGCCCAGGTCAATCGACAGATCGTTGGAAAATAAACCACGTAATTTTTTTAACATGAAAAGTGTTAATCCTTCTGAATGGGGCGCCAACAACAGCAAAAACCGGCGACGCCTGCAATCTTGAGGCCCCGGTTTTTACTCGACAAAATTTTGCGCACATTTTAAGTAACAATGCGCCGGGTGGATAGCTTTATCTTACACTTTTCGCCACTGAAACCAAGCTGCAATTGTGCTGAGCGCGAGGCGATAAGTCCGGCTGTCAACCCGGTATTATTGTTCGCGCTGATAAATCAGCCGGTCGTTGCCCCGATAGCGGCCAAATAACGCGGTGGCTGACGGATTTTCATCGCCTGCAGTGCTGGGATCCCAGTTGTATTTCAGCCAAACCGGCGCCTGATATTGCAAACCCCAGCTGCCATTTTGCCCAGGCGCCGACAACAACAGGGAGTTGGCTGGGTTGACGCCACCAGCAAACGTGGTGTTACTGCCACTGACGGTCAGCGCCGGTGAACCGGTTACAGTCAAAGACGCCGGTTTTACCTCACTGCAAATGTCGGCGCTGTGCAATACAAACTGACTGCCATTCCAGACTTCGGCTTTAAGTACCACTGGCGCTGGCTGAAAGGCGTTGGCGTAGGCATTTTCCAGCCGGTGCCGGCCGTAATAAAATTTCAGTTCATTGCCAAGTTTTGCCGCATCACAGGCTGCGCCGGCACAAGTGCCGCTGGTCGCTGCATTCATCGTCAGCGCGGTGCTTTGCAGATTACGACTGTCGATTTCTGCCAATACTTTAATACCGGGTTGAAAGTTCAGGAAAGGGCCATCGACGCTACTGCCCCGCTCCAGCTGTAAAGTGATGGCGCTGAACTGATAACGGCCTTGTTGCCAGGTCGGGCTGGGTTGCCCGGTCAGCCGGCCACCCAGATCAGGCGTATGACTGCTGCCATTGTTTTCTGCCACCAGACCAATGCCGGCGGTACCGGTATAACTGGCACTGTTGTAATTCAACAGCCTGGTGCCGGCGGTATTCACCGCTTCGAGGGTAAAGTTTAACGGCACGCCCGGCTGACTCATATAGCTGAACGCCGCACTGCCGCTACCACACAGATTGGCGCTGCTGTCATTACTCAGCACAAAATGCTGCGGATAAAACCGGCCTATGGTGCTGCTTGCCGGTTTTTGACTGACATCGGGTTGCCCCAGATAATCATTGCCAACCAAACCGCCTTTGAGCTTAAAACTGCCAGCTTCAAGCCAGACCACTTGCGCATTCTGAAAGCGCCCCGCAGTCCCGCTGACCGCGGTAAAGTTACCGGTCGTCTGCAGAGTTGCACTGTTGCCGCTGCCACCAGTGGGGTAGACCAGACTGTCAAAGGCCACATTCGGTAATTCAGGTGTGCTTTCCTTACCAAAATTTGGCGTGCGGTTGCCGGCAAAATTCAGTACATCCAGCTGCACACGAAACGGCGCACCCGCTGCGACAAAACCGTCGCCGCTGCTGGTTGTCGCAGGGTTCGGTCTAGAGCCATCGGCAATGGTGATGCCCGTCACCCGGATCTCATAGGGCCTGACCACTGTGGCTGCCGCAGGCGCTGTCAGCGTGATAGCCGGATCGTTGCCACTGGCCGCCAGCACTAAGCGGGCATGTAAAGCAATTTCACCAACGTCGCTGTAGTTAAATGGCACACTGGCAGTGCCATTGCTGTCGAAAGTCAGCGGCACATCGATATAACCCGGGCTACTGGCAGCAGAGGTACCACCGATGCCAAAACCACCCTGGCTGATGGTTTGCCCGCTGACACAAGTCGACGGGTTCAAACAACGAAATGCCACGCCAACGTTGCGGGTGCCTTGGACCCGCGCCTGACAGGCTCCGGTGACTGAATTTGTCTGTATTGCCCGCAATTTCACAGTTCTGTTCACGCCGGCTGTCAGCGCTGGCACCGCAGAAACGCTGTCAGTATCAAAGATCTTCAGCCCGGTGTCGGCAAAGCTGATGCTGCAGCTGCTATCAATCACCCCGCCATTTTTACACTGCAGCGCATTGCTAGCCGCTGGGCTGGCAGCGCTGAGGCTGATCACTGAACTGCCGGTGGTGGTCTTGCGCAAAGCGCTGCTGGCGCTGCCGGCGCTGAACGTCGGGCTGCTGTTCGTCCAGCTGCCGCCATTGGTTGCGGCCAGCGTCACTGAGGTGGTGCCGCTATAAAGCGTGGTACAGGCTGCGTTGGTGCAGGCTTTAATGGTCACAGGCTCGCCTTCACAGGTGACGCCCGGGCTGCTGTAACTCAGTTCGTAATGATGCACACTGGCCGGTGGCGTGGCATTACAAGCATTAACCGGATTAGACTGTGGCAGACAAGTGCCGTAAACAGTACCGTTTTGTACTTGCACAGTGCCATTGGAATTCACCGCCGCCGACAGGTCGCCATAAATCACCGAACCGCCCTGCACATAAATGTCGTTACTGCCGGTGGTGACATTGACCTTCGACAGTGACGAAGACCGGCAGTTTATCGCCCGTTTAACCATTCGTTATCTGAACAACACCGCCCAGTCTCAAAACGCGCTGTAGCGCGTTTTAAGCCCCTTAGCCGCCATCAGTG
The DNA here is from genome assembly GCA_008015325.1 of Rheinheimera sp. Taxonomy (GTDB): domain Bacteria; phylum Pseudomonadota; class Gammaproteobacteria; order Enterobacterales; family Alteromonadaceae; genus Pararheinheimera. The sequence continues at coordinate 26,728 of SSFI01000011.1, read as the reverse complement.
GACGGGCTTGGGGCTTTCCCCTGCTCATAAACGTTTATAAACACCTTGTTTTACCCCTGCCGAACATTTTGACCGAGTTCAAAAGACCTTTACCCGAGATATCGGCAATCTGAAGTCACTTTCTGATCCCAAATCGAATTCTGTGACTGAGGACACCATGCCAAAACCTGCATCAAGCCCAGAGCCAAAACTGCTTGAGATTTTCCGAACCGGCCAACAAACCGACGTGACCGGTCGCACCTGGAATTTTACCGAAGCGGACATGCAAGCGGCAGTGGCTGCTTATGACCCAACTCTGTTTGCAGCCCCCCTGGTTGTTGGTCATCCGACACTGAATGACCCGGCATATGGCTGGGTCAACAAACTGGACATCAAAGATGGCCTCATCACCGCAGAACCCAAAGATGTGGAAGCGCAGTTTGCCGCACTGGTTAATGAAGGACGCTTCCCCAAAATGAGCGCATCCTGGTTTCCGCCAGGACATTCGGCCAACCCGAAACCAGAAGGCTGGTATCTGCGCCATGTTGGTTTCCTGGGGGCCGCCGCACCAGCACTGCCAGGCTTAAAGCCGGCAAGCTTTGCTGCAGACGATAAAGACGTGGTCACTTTCGACTTTGCTGCTTCACATGCCGACAACGCGCTGTGGTCTATCAGCCGGTTGGCCCGCTCGATGCGGGATTGGATGATTGGCAAATTTAGCCTGGAAGAAGCCGATCAGGTGATCCCGGATTACCTGGTGCGTGATGTCGAGACTGCACACACACAGGCCATGTCCAGCTCTGCAGTGACGCCAGGCTTTGCAGCCCCCGAAAGTTCAGCAGATGCTGACAAGGCTGCCGCCCAACAGCAATCTGCAGATTTTGCCGCCCGCGAAAATGATTTGGCTGCCCGTGAAGCATCGCTGCAGGCACGCGAACAGCAAACCGCAACCCGTGAACAACAAGCCCAGGCCGCTGCCCGTCTCACTGACTGCGCCAGCTTTGCCGAACAACTCATTACCTCAGGCCAGTTGCTGCCTCGGGAAAAAGACGCCTTTGTGTCGTTTATGGCGCATATCCCAGATGACAGCGTGGTGTCTTTTGCCGCCGAAGATGGTTCAACCGCAACACCAAAAACCAACGACTGGTTCCGTGGCTTTATGCAAGCACTGCCGGCCAGAGTGCCATTTGGTGAACGTGGTGCAGCTGAGCCAGAAGCCACAGCATCCTTTGCTGCCCCTGCCGGTTACACCGTAAATCCAGACCGTCTGGAGTTACACAACAAAGTGCTGGCCTATCAGGCCCAGCATAAATGCGATTACAGCACCGCCGTTTCAGCGGTCAGTTCATAAGGAACAGTTATGCAAAATATTCCAATTTTGACCCTGCCACGCAAAGCCACCGCAGTTATCACTGCTGAGCGCTTTGTATCGCCAACAGGTGCTGTGGCAACTGCTGCAGGCAATGCATTCGGGGTGGCCCGATCCAATGCCGTTGTGGGTGAAACCTTTCCGGTTGACGTGCTGGGTACGGCCATTGTGGTCGCTGCCGCAGCAATTGCTGACGGCGCCGAAATTGAAGTCGGTGCAGCCGGTCAAGCAGTCACTAAGTCGGCCGGTAAAGTCGTTGCCCGTGCTATGCAAGCGGCAGTGGGTGCCGGTAGCCGTATCGAAGTTCTGTTAATTTCAAACTAAGGATCCACCATGTCTCAGATGAACAATGCAGCTGTCCGGGTTATTGACCCGGTCTTATCAACCCACGCCCAAGGCTACAGTCAGCAAAAGTTGGTTGGGCACCTGCTGTTCCCGCGTGTAGGTGTGCCACAACGTGGCGGCCAGGTTATTGAATTCGGCAAAGAGTCTTTCATTTTATACAACAGCCAGCGCGCACCAGGCACGAACACCAAACGGGTTCAATTTGGCTACCTTGGTAAGCCATATGCACTGGCCAGCCACAGCCTGGAAGGTGTGGTTCCGCGTGAGCATGTCGGCGAAGCTGCGGTTCCTGGCGTGAAACTCGGCCAGCGCGCCGTGAATAACGTCATGAGTTCAATGCTGTTGTCTGTCGAATATGAGCAGGCCCAGCTGGCCCGAAACCCTGCACTGTATCCGGCTGGTCAAAAGGTGGATTTGACCGCCGCTAAATGGACCAACCCGGCTAACAACCCAACGACGGACATCGAAACAGGTAAAGAAGCGGTTCGCGCCAGCATCGGGATGTATCCAAACCGCGTTGTGTTGTCAGCCAAGGCCTTTGCTGCGGCCAAAAACAACCCGAACATCAAAGAGCATTTTAAATACACCAGTGCTCAATCAGTCACTGCCGAAATGCTGGCTGCACTTTGGGACCTCGAAACCGTGGAAGTGGGTAAAGCCGTGGTAGCAGATGCTCAGGGTGTTTTCAGTGACGTCTGGGGTACTGATGTGGTGATGGCCTATTCGGCCGACGTTAGCGGCGATGTTAATGCTGAACAGCCGTCATTTGGTTACACCTACACACTCGATGGTAACCCGCTGGTTGAAGAAGCCTATTACGACAACTCAGCCAAGAGCTGGGTCTATCCAGTGACCTACGAACGCGCTCCGGTCCTGAGCGGCATCACTGCTGGCTACTTGCTGCAGAACGTCGCGTAAGCGCCTGGCTAAACATCACGCCCGGCTGCGGCCGGGTGTCTGGAGAATCAAATGCCTGAATTTCTAATTGTCAGCCCATTTAAGTGGAACGGCGAAATCAAGCAACAGGGGCTTATCACCCTGACTGCTGAAGAAGCCGAACCCATGGTTTGTTCCGGCAGCCTGGTACCGGTTGTTGATGGCCTTGAGCTGTCCGATTCCGACCAGCTGTTTACCCTGGATGAGTTAACCGGGGAAATGAAGCCGGTATCAGCCAGTGAGCTGCAGACGTTAGTTGTCGACTCAGTGACTGCTGGTAAATGCGTTTATGTCGTCGCTGAAGGCCGAACTGTTGAGCACAACGGCAAGAGCTTTACCGAGCGCCAGTTTATGTTGCTGGCCCCTGAAGACGCAGCCCCGCTGATTGAGCTTGGTGATGTGATCACCATGGCACAACTGGCGGAAATCATGCGCCAGGCCGAGCTGGCTGAAGATCAGCAAAAAGCCGACGAAGAAGCCCGCCTGGCTGAAGAAAAGCGCAAAGCCGACGAAGCAGCCCGCCTGGCACAAGAGCAAAAAGACAATAAGAGAAAAGCCAAAGGGGACGCAGCACAAAGCTGAGTCATTGGCCGGGACGGATCCCTTGCCTGTGAAGTTGCCGGTTGATAGCGGGCGCCAACCTTTCTAACCGGACCGATTTAAGTTTTTCAGGAGTGCAGCATGTACATCACCTTGGACCAACTAGCCGTGAACCCCGGCGCCAAAGAGCTGGCAGAAGTCGCCACGCCTGAGCATTTGCCCATTGTCGATGCTGCACTGATGTACGCCAGGCTGACAGGCGCCAGTCGCGCCACCTGGCAACCGGAAGAACTGGACGCCTGTGAGCAGGCGGTCAGCCGGATTAATGCGGCCATCACCGATGCCGCAGGATTGATTGATGGGTTCCTGTCGGTGCGGGGCTATCTGCCGCTGCAGCAGGTGCCGGACATCCTGGTGGTTTGGTGCCGTGCCATCGTGCGTTACAAGCTGCATATCAACCGGCTGAACTCGGATGACAAAGACCCGGTGACTCGCGATTACAACGACGCACTGAAGCTACTGCGCTTAACTGCTGACGGTAAGTTTTCCCTGGGCGCAGCTGATCCGGTATCAACCAGCAGCAATGCCCCAGAGTGGACTGCTGGGCAATCAACCTTTCGCGATGCACTGCGGGATTACTGATGACCGGGAATATGCCTTTAAACACGGAATTGCTGATCAGCCGGCTTCAAAACGCAGTGCCCGCGCTTCGGGTTGTCAGTGACGCTATCGGGTTCGATGCAATTAAAGAGCTGCGGCTTATTAACGAATCCAGCGCCTTTGTGGTGCTGGACAGTGAAAAAAACAGTGCAGACGTGTCTCGCCATACAAACCAGACCTTTGCACGCTTTGGGATTGTTGTTGCCACCCGCTGCGCCAGGTCTTCGGATTTGATGCGCGAATCACGTGCACTCATTGGCCAAACCCGTGCCGCTCTGGTGGGTTGGCGGCCAGAGAACAGAGAGTTTCAAGGCTGCGTTTGGTTAGGTGGCGAAGTACTCGACTACGACCAGAACGTCCTGCTTTGGGTGGACATGTATCAGACAAATTACTTTACCAACGGAGTGTAATGATGACCAAACCAGCATCTGACAAAGGCCAGGCCAGAGACGAAGCCCAGCCATCACTGATGGCTGAGCAGCAGCCAAAAACAGCTGCTGTTGTCCAAACCGACAACAGCAAAAACGGTTACCTGGCAGCGCGCCGCGCCGCCCGTGAAGATGGAGTGAAACAATAATGGGTGAACGTATTTTTGAACAGGACACCTGTGTTCTGGCAGCAGTCGAAGTTGTCTATGGCACAGACGTCACGCCAACCGCCGCCGCGAATGCTATGCGTGTTAAAGCGGATATGACGCTGCTCGATGGTGATCAAGAAGGTATGGAATATGATGCCGGCCGGGGTGGCAGTAAAGGGTCTATCCAGCGTAACAAGCGTATCAGCGGCACTCTGACGGGTTATGTGGCTGGTGCCGGCGCTGTGGACACTCCGCCTGCAATAGGCCCTCTGCTGCAGGCGGCCGGATTAAAGCCAACCATTACGGCCACACAAAAAGTCACGTATAAGCCAGTCTCAACCGGCCATGACAGCGTCACGTTGCACGTGTTCCGGGGCAAGATTAAGCATCCGGCAGTGGGTGCCCGTTGCAATCTGGAAATCAATTTGGGCACTGACGCATTACCTAAATTTACTTTTAACAACCTGATGGCCCTGTATGTGGACCCAACCCAGGTTGGTGCATTCCAGAACTGTGATTTCAGCGGTTTCGAACGACCACTGGTCACAGAACCTGTCAGCATTACCAAAATGCAGCTGTTCGGCCAGGACGTAAACATGGCGCAAATGACCTTCCGCCTGGGTAACACAGTGAGTTATCGCAGTGTTACCAACGACGAAAGTGTTCAGATCACAGACCGCCGGCCGCAGGTTGAAATTGTATTTGAAGAGCCGTTATTGAACGATTTCAACTGGTGGACCAAGTTAACTACCTATGGTGCGCTGGCGTACCAGCTCGGTCAGGACGCGGTAGACGCTGGCCAGATTTTCGAACTCAACATCGCAAACCTGCAGCTCAACAGTATCGCACCAACCATCATCGACGGGATCAGTCACCTGCGCTGTGTACTTGATGTGGTACCGACCGCTCGGGACAACGATTTTGAAATGATTTTCCGTTAACCGAATAACTCGCAATAGCCAGTTCAGGGATGAAAGTAAGGCAAGGATGCCTCCCATTTAATTCAGGAGTAAGACCGATGTTTCAAATTAATGCCTTAGCCAAAAACGTTTTCAAAGCCGCGGTATGTGCCGTGATCCCGACAGACAAAATCGATGAAAACGGCGAGACCGTGAAAGCTGAAGCGCATTTTATCGCCACCTTCCAATCCGTCTCGGAAGAAGAAACCGAAGCCCTGGTGGGGCAGCTAAACGGCGTCAACGAATCGGATTTGTCACGTGTCAGCAAGTTACTGAAAGAACAAACCCGTGCTGTGTTCATTGGCTTTGAGAAACACCCGAAGCACCCGTTCCCATTTAAAAATGGCGACGTGGACGTGCAGTCATCACCAGAAACTGTAGCTCTTCTGCTGAACAGCAAAGAAGTGGTTGAAGCGGTTCGTAAAGCCTACAACGAAGCGCGGGCCGGCGGGGTTGCCGACAAAAATTTGAAGAAATAGCCCACTGGTGGGTTTCGGGGGGCAGCGCCAGCCCAAAGCGCCTGGCTGAATCGCTGGAAGCGGCCGGTGCACCTCCCGAAGTTGTGCAGATGTATGCAGCACAAAAAGCCCAGGCACCTGACATTCAACCCTGCAATCAATACATCGTGGAGTTGTTTTTCCGGGTGCAAACCCAGTGGGTGTATGCCGGCATGGCAGGTTGCAGAGTCGGCCTGAACTACCCGGCAATTGAAGTAAGAGCGAATCAGATGCCTGGTTATCAGGGCTTAGCGGTCGAACTAAAAGACCGGATATGGAACGGCCTGCAGGTTATCGAAAAGACAGTACTGAATTACCAGGCAGAGCAAAACAGGAGTTAATGCCATTTATGAATAACAACGATATGAACATTGCCATCCGCTTTGCCGTTGCCGGTGGACAGGTCGTTGTCAAAGACATCAATGGCATTACTCAAAGCACAACAACGGCTACCAAGTCGTTAAAGCAGCTCGATACCGCTGGCAAAGAATCAGCCAAGGGACTGAGCAAAGCTGCCAATAGCAGCAAACAGTTCAGCACCGCTCTGCAGGAAAACGAAAGTTCTGCTGTAAGCCTCGCCGGCTCTCTACGCTCGATGATAGGGGTGACTGCTGCTCTTTATGCTGCGTTTGAAACATTCAATGCAGTGAAAGGCTTTGCTTCTGTCGCATCAGAATTCGACGGCCTGCAGCAACGTATTAAAACGGCAACCCGCGAAACCCGTGACTACAACCAGGTGTCGGCTGAAATGTTCGACATCTCACAGAAAAACGGGGTAGCACTCAGTTCATCTGTTGATTTGTTCCAGCGCATGGCAACCAGCCGTAAAGACCTCAAAGCCACAAACGCCGAAATGCTGGGCCTGACCGATGCTGTCCAAATGCTGGGCGTTATTGGTGGGTCGTCCATGCAGGCCATGGATAACGGTTTGATGCAGCTCAGCCAGGGCTTATCTGGTGGCATAATCCGGGCTGAAGAGTGGAACTCTATCCTTGAGAATATCCCCGAGCTTGCGTCACGCATTGGTCGCGGTATGGACGATATTGGCAAATCAACCAAAGAACTGGGGTTTGGCGAAATGCGCGCCTTGGTACTGGAAGGCAAGCTGCTATCGGAAGATGTACTGAAGTCGATTTTAGTACAACTGCCTGAGATCCGAGCACAGTTCGGCGAGCTTCCAGTCAATATGGCACGAGCTAATGTCATGGTCGAAAACAGTTTTGCTGCAACTGTGGCACACCTCGACAAAACTCTTGAGCTATCCAAAGCATGGGCTGAAACCTTAGTAAGCGTGTCTCAGATCCTTGATAGTGTCAGAACTGACAGCATCGAGGAAATGAGTCCCAAACTACAGGCTGCAATCAAAACAGCAGAGTTGTTTGTGTATGTGATTGGTACCCTGGGCGCTGCCGCACTCGCTAATTTTGCTAAAAAACAAGCTGCGTTACTTGTGGGAATGCTTTTAGTTAACACCGCATCAGTAGCGCAGGTTTCCGCACTTGGTCTAGTTACCACCACCACCGGTACAGCAACTATCGCAACTAATGCGCTGGCTATCGCCAAGCGTGCACTACTTGGACCCATTGGTTTAGTTATCGGCGTCGCAGGGATCCTAACTACCGCGTGGTTTGCTTACAAGGATGCTGCTGAGAAAGCAAAAGCAAAGAATGATGAGTTGGCCGATTCATTTGAGCGCATGAGCAATAAGCGTAAGGCAGGCTTGTATCAAGAGACCATTGCTGAACTACAGCAGGTTGCAGCACAAGTTGCAGAGATTGAAGCCAAGCTTAAGGCAGCACGGATATCTTCATCAGAGGCAGGAGCGTCACCAGTTCCTAACAATGGTTTTGGTGTCGGTAGTGTTGGCGCTTCAGTGGCTAATGCTACTTTTCCAGAGCTTGATGAATTAAAAAAACGCCAGGCGGAACTTAACGCAGTGATCGAGGGGCTGAATAAGAGTTTTGACGCTGGTCTGCCAGTACTCAATGCTTACAGTGACAAGCTGACCGATAACTCGGGCAGTGTTGACAAGTTAAAAGAAGAGTTGTTGAAACTCTATAACGCGCAGATGTTGGCTGCGACTGCCATCGACGCACAGGGCCGTGCACTCAATGGCATTGACCTTGAACTGTTCAAAGCCCAGTTTATCGAAGCCACAACTCTGCCGGCCAATGCCGCTGCAGCCATTAAACAATTTGCTGCAGATGCCAAGGCAGCCACCGCCAATTTAAATGCCGACACTTACCTGACGCAGCTGAAGGAAGAACTGAAGCTGCTGGACCTGCGCCTGAGTAAAGGCCAGCAAACTGCGGATATGCAAAAGAAACTGCTGCAGTTTACCGGTGCCAATCCTGCTGCCCTTGCAGCGCTGCAGCGTGAACTGCAGCTGATTGAAAAGAAACAGGCACTGGTGACAGATAAAGAAACCCTCGACAGCCTGAAAAAAGAAACTGAGCTTTTGCAAATTCGCCTGGCAAAAGGTGAAAAAGAGTATGAAGTGCAAAAAGCACTGTATCAGCTCAAAGGGGGTGATCCGGCCGTTATTGCCGAGATTGAAAATCAGATCCGCGCCCAGCAAAAACTGAAAGACCAGATCGCACTGACAGAGCAAATCAGTAGTGGCGCCTTTGACAAAATGCTGGACGACATGACCGCCATGAACGGCATGGCCACCAACATTGGCGATGTGCTGGTACAGGCGTTTGGCTCGGTGGCGCAGCAGCTGGAAGCTATGAATGCCGGCCAGGCAGACTACAACGAAAAAGTTAAAGAGCTGGCAGCGGAAAAAGCCAAACTTAACGTCTTGGACCAGCACAGTGCAGCGTTCGCCAAAGGCAAAGCCTCAGTCGAAGAAAAAGAAGCCAAACTCAAAGCTAACTACTTCCAAAGTCAGATGGGGCATTTTGCGTCCCTCACTGGTGCTGCCAGCAAGATGTTCAGCGAGCAGTCCAAAGGCCGCCAGGTACTGCATAAGTTGGAAGTTACTTTTGCTGCTATTGAAACTGCGTTGGCACTGAAGAAAGCGGCGGCCAATGCGCTGACGGCTATCAGTAACCAGGGTGGAGGTGATCCGTATTCTGCCTTTGCGCGGATTGCGGCCATGGCCGCAATTATGGCCGGCCTCGGTATTTTCAGCGGCAGCGCGGGTGGTGGAGTGAGTGCACAAGACCGCCAGAAGACCCAAGGCACCGGCACTGTGCTTGGCGATAGTGACGCAAAATCTGAATCTATCGCCAATGCCCTTGGCCGGATTGAAGATTTAGAGCTGGACCAGTACGCCGAGCTGCGCTCGATTAACGGGAGCATCCGCGAACTCTCTGCCGGCATTAAAAACTTGGCGGTTAACCTGGTCGCCAGTTACGGCCGGTTTGATGAGTCTAATTACCCTGGCGAACTCGGCAAAGACTACAACCTGCAGCTGGGGAGCGGCCTTGCTTCCATGGTCGGCGGCGGCATCATTGGCCTGGTTGCAGATAAATTGCTGGGAGGTTTGGTCGGTGGCCTCACCAATAAACTGCTTGGCGGCCTCTTTGGCAGCAAAAAGACTGAGTTGGTCGACAGTGGCCTGTCGTTTGCTGCCCAGGAACTGGGCGACATCATCAGCTCTGGCCTGATGAACGCTACGGTTTACGACGTCATCAAAACGACCAAGAAAAAGCTGTTTGGCCTGAGTAAATCCAGCTCTGAATCCACCGAATATCGCGCTATCGACAATGCGCTGCGTACAGAGTTTGCCCGCATCTTTGCCCACATGGGCGAGTCCGTCACCGAAGCAGTCAACCTGTTGGGGCTGCAAACCAGCAAAACGCTTGAATCGTTTGTCATTAATCTGCCAGCGCTGTCGTTTAAAGACCTCAAAGGCGATGAGATAGAAAAAGAGCTGCAGGCGATGTTCAGCCAGCAAGGCGACCTGATGGTGCAGTACCTGGTGCCAGGCATTGCTGAATTTCAAAAAATCGGCGAAGGCTTATATGACACGCTGATCCGCGTTGCCCAGGAACAAGCGGTGTTTAACTCGGCGCTCGATAATCTCGGCCTTCAGCTCAGCCGGTTCGCGGGTGTTACAAAGACCATTGAGCTGGAAGTGGCCCAATCCATCATTGAACTGATGGGTGGTATTGAGCAGTTCCAATCAGCGACTGCAGACTATTTTGCCGAGTTTTACTCTGAGCAAGAGCAGCTCGCTGCCATCACTAAATCTGCAACCGCGCAGTTCGCAAGCCTTGGCGTGGCGATGCCCACCAGCCGCGATGGTTTTAAAGCGCTGGTCGATAGCCTGGATTTAACGACCGACGCTGGGCAGCGGATGTTTGCAGCCTTGATGGCGCTGGTGCCGGCGATGGACCAGTTTTATGACGCCGCAGAGCGGGCCAAGCGCGAAGCCGAGGAAGCGGCAGAAAAAGCCAGAAAAGAAGCTGAAGCAAAAGCGGAGGCCGAGCGCAAATTGGCAGAAGACCGCGCAGCCTACACGGCCGATTTACAAAGCCAGCTGGCGCGTTTGGATATGTCGAGCCTTGAAATCGCGCTCGATGACATCAAAAAATGGTATGACGCGCAAATCAAAGAAGCGGCAGAGCTGGGTGCCAGCACCGCACTGTTGGAGCAGCTGTATGCCCGCAAGCGCCAGCAAATCATCGAAGCTGAGCTTGATAAAATTAATCAGGACACCGCACGCCAGCTGGAGCAGTTAACCGGCGAGCATGAACGCGCCGTGTCGGAACTCACATCCAACTATGACCAGCTGTTTAGCGCTATCAAAACCGCAGGCGACGCCATTGGCAGCGCGATTTTAGAGATTAAACGCGGCATGGCTGGCTGGGACGAGTCAGGTTATCAATCTGGCCGTATCGGTGATTTACGCGGTCAGCTCGGTGCCGGCGATATTGCTGCCCAGGTTAAAACCATTGAGCAGCTACAGGCGGCCATTGTTGCCCGGTATCAGAGCGAGATGGCCGGTACCACGGCGGCGATGGATGCCGCCAATAGCCGGTTGGAAGCGTTAACCGCTAGCTTCTCAGAACTGCAATCCGCCCTTGGCAGTGCCCGCGATGGCATCACGGCGGCCATTCTGGACATCCGCCGCAGCATGGCCGGCTTTGATGAAACCGGTTATCAATCTGGACGCATTGGTGCCCTGAGAAACCAGCTGGGCGCAGGCTCAGTGCTGGAGCAAATCAACATCATTGAGCAGCTGCAGGCCGCGATTGTCAGCCGTTATCAGGCAGAGCTGAGCGCCAACGCTGCGCTGCAAAGTGCCGCCAATGAGCGTTATCAAGTCGAGCTGAGCGCACACAAAGCACTGGCTGACGCGGCACGGCAGCTGCTGTCGGCGGCAGATGCACTGCGGATTTCGGACTTATCCCCAGCGCTGATGGGCGAGCAATTAAACACCGCACAAAGCCAGTTTAATACGCTGTTAAACGCTGCCCGTGGCGGTGATGTCGAGGCGATGCGCCAGCTGCAGTCGGCCGGTACCAGTTATCTGGGGTTGGCCAAAGACTATTACGCCAGTGGCAGCAGCGAATATGCTGCGATTTTTGCCCAGGTCGAGCAGGCATACCGCAGCTTTGCCGGCATGGCCGGAAGCAGCGAACCCGTGGTACCGCGTGCGGTGCTGGACTATCAATCCGCGAGCAATGCACTGCAGCAATCGACCATCAACGAGCTGGAGGCGCTGCAAAGTCTGCTGACAGCACTGGACACCAAAGCCAAAGCGGAGCAGTCCGCCGGCGAAGCTGCGGCGCGTGCGGAGATCGCCGCACAACAAGCGCGCCAGCTTGGCCTGCAACAAGCGGCGATTGATGAATTATCAGCGTTGCAAACGCTATTGGATGAACTGGCAGTACAAGCCGATACTGCGCGCCAGGCTGAAATGGCGGCGTTACTGAGCAAACTGGATGAGCAAAAAGCAGCGCTGCTCGATGCTGCAGAGCGCCAAATTGCGGCGATTAAGGCGCTGCAGCCGGCAACCTCTGGCCCTGTGCTGACCAATCCACAGCCTGTCACACCCATCGTTATTCCGCCGTGGGAAACGCCGCCAATTATTATCCAGCCGCCAAAAGACGACCGGGTTTGGCTGCCAGAACAGCCTGGCAATCCAGCGGCCACTGTCCAGATGGTGACTTTGCTGCAGCAGCAACTGGCCGAGCAGCAAAAAGCCAATGCGCAGCAGCAGCGCCAGATGGCCCGCATGACGGAAGACTTGCAGCGCACGCAGGCCATGCTTTTCGAAGCCCGGAGGCAAGCATGACTTTTAGCGAATGGATTAAAACGCCAGGCGTCGACCGCTGCTATTTAGTGGAGTTTGAGGCGCGAATTGCGGGGCAACTGCAGACGGTTCGCCGCTCGACGCACCCGTATCGCTCTGGTCCGGCGGATACACCAGCTTTTATGCCATATCCGGACACAGTCCTGTCAGTGGGCAGCTGGGGCCGCGAACTGACTGAACTGTTTACCGGCTACAGCACGACGGCGCGCAGCAGCATCGAATTGTTTTTGGATGATGAAATGTTTGGCCTCTTGGAGACTGCCAACGTTGGCGGTTTACCGGTGATTGTGCGTTGCGGTGATGCGAGCTGGCCACTGGCGCAATTTGGCACTGTGATTGTAGCCACCGCCGAGGCACTGAGTGCTACCAGTGCAGATACTGCACAATTAACGTTGCGCGACAGCAGCGAACTACTGCGCCGGCAATTACAAACCACACTGATGAGTGTGGGCCCCAATGCTGGCCAACCGATACCAATTTGCCTGGGAAGATGTTTTAACGTCAGCCCAGCGCTGATTAATGAAGCCACGCGGACGTACCAGGTGCATGACGGCGCTATCCACGCCATCACCGCAGTACGAGAAAACGGCGTGGCCATCCCGTATAGCGCCAATCTGGCTGCCGGCACCTTTACGCTGACCAATAACGCCAAAGGCCGCGTGACCGCCGACGTCGACGGCGCCAAACCAGCCGGCGTCTGGCTGCAGAGTGCTTCGCAGATGATCACCCACTTGCTGAGCCGGTTTGGCATTGCGACGCCGGCGGGCCTGGCAACGCTTCCGGCATATCAGCTGGGGCTGTATATCAGCGGCGATAAAACCCTGGCGGATGTGCTGGATGACATCAGCGCGAGCGTGGGGGCAGGCTGGTACTACTCGCGCACCGGCCAGCTGCAGTGGCTGTTTTTTAATGGCCCCGGTGCAGCAGTGCAGAGCATTGTTGCCGACGGTATTGAAGAGGACACGCTGTGGCCGCGCCGGCGCATCGCACCTGCCAAAACCGTCAAAGTCGGATATCGCCGCAACTGGACGCCGCAGGCCGATGGCCTGGCAGGCAGCGTGCGCGAGACCACACCGGCACTGGCAACGTCGTATGAGCAACCAGAGTCTGCAGTGACCGCAACCAACGCGGTGTCAGCTGACTACCCGGACGCAGCTGACGTCAGTGTCAGCACGTTAATTGTAAGCCAGGCCGATGCGACCACTGAGGCGAACCGCAGAGCCGTTTGGGCTGCAGTGCCACGCACCGTCTTTGAGTTATCCGCTTTCGCAGCCCCGTTTAATCTGGATTTAGGCCAAACCGTGACGATTACCCATCCGCGTTATTTTACTGCCGGAAGCACTGCCGTTATTACCCGACTATCCGATGATTTGCTCAGTGACACCTGCACGTTGGAGGTGATCCGATGAATATTCGCATGCTGATGAAAAACCTGTGGGATGACGCCGCCGTGTCGGTGACGACTGGCACGCTCATTCCGACATTGCCGCTGACCAGTAGCCAGGTGTATGGCCGCAGCCTCACCGCTGGCATCACGCCGGATGGCACGGGCCGATCTGCAGTGCAGTTCAATTTGAATGGTTTTTTCCTTATTGATGGCCTGGTGATTTACCGCCATTGGCTCAGCAGTGGCGCGTTGTGGCGCCTGGAACTGTTCGATGGCATCAACTGCGCCGGTACCAAAGTCTATGACAGTGGCGAGATTGAAGCGGTACAGACCAAGAATCTTGGCGAGTTGTTGTGGTTGGCGGACCCGCTGGTCGCGACGATTTTTGAGACCTGGCCATTTAAATTTTCGCAGCTGTGGCTCGACGAACCGCTGTACGCACACAGCGGCCGCATCACGCTGATTGATACCCTGAGTCGCGACGGCATCCACGAATTCGACCGCATTTACCTTGGCCACAGCATTCAACCGGGCGTCAATTTTAACTGGGGCGCCGAACATGCCTGGCAATCCAACGAGCAGCCAAAACGCAGCGCCGGCGGTAGCTTATTTGCTGCCGAAAAAGAACGGCTTCGCCAGTTTTCATTCGAGCTGGCTTATCTGGTGGAAGAAGAGCGGCCTCACTTATCCGAAGGCATCAAACACGTTGGTTTAAGCCGGGACTGGTTTGTCAGCCTGTATCCGGGCAACGGCGGCCTAAAAGAGATTGAGTACGCCATGGCCTGCAAATTCCAAAGCTTACCACCGCTGATTGGCAGCGCCTTTAACAACTATCAAACACGCATTAGCGTACAGGAGGCATAACCGATGCCAGCATCACTTATTAACGTCCCCGGCATCAGCTTTGCGACCACAGACCGTGGCGGCGTCTACATGGGAAAACTCAATGCCATTGCGGCGGCTATCGATACCGCAATCAATGGCTTTAACGCCCAGCTCGCAGCGGCAAACGATGCGCAGCTACACGCCGCAGCCCTGTCTGACTCATTGGCCACGGCAGCTGCCAGTGCAACAAAAGCTGGCGACTGGGCAGAGAAAGCCGTTGATGTCATTGTTGAAACCGGAAAGTACTCGGCAAAACACCATGCGACTAAAGCTGCCGCATCTGCGAGCACGGCCAGTGGCCATGTCACAACTGCCGCAGGCCATGTGACTACTGCATTAAATCACGCGACAAAAGCGGGCGATTGGGCTGAAAAAGCTGAAAACGTACTTGTTGAAACCGGAAAGTACTCGGCAAAACACCATGCGATTAAAGCTGCTGCATCAGCGAGCACAGCCAGTGGCCATGTCACAACTGCCGCAGGGCATGTCGCTACTGCATCAAATCACGCGACAAAAGCGGGTGATTGGGCCGAAAAAGCCGAAAACAGCCTGGTGGAAGCTGGCATGTACTCAGCCAAGCACCACGCGGCCAAAGCGGCGGCATCTGCGACCACAGCCAGTGGCCACGCCACAACAGCTGCAGGCCACGTCAGTACTGCACAGCAATGGGCCAGCGCGAATGAAAACGTGGTGGTGTCGAGTGGCAAATACTCAGCCAATCACTATGCACTCAAAGCCGAATACTGGGCGCAGCAAGCGGCCGCCGCATCGACGGGTGCGATGGTGTTTGTCGGTGGTTATAACGCATCGTCAAACACCTGGCCGGCCAGCGCCGCCGCCGGTTACACCTACCGCATTTCAACGGCTGGCACGCTCGGACCATTTGCTGACAGTGTGACGCGGTCTGTTACGCCTGGCGACATCATCATTAAAAGAAGCGATGGCCAATGGGACCATGTGGATGCCCAGGACAGCGATGTGGTGAAAACGTCGCGCACAGTCAATGGCTATGCGCTGACGGCAAACATCACGCTGACCGCTGCAGATGTGGGCGCAAGGGCCAGTTCTTGGGTGCCAGCATTTACTGATGTTACCGGCACTGCTGCAGTTGCTCAAATTCCAGCACTGCCAGCCAGCAAAATTACCAGTGGCACGTTACCGATAACATACGGCGGTACCGGTCGTGCCGACGGCAAAGCGATTGCGCTGGCGACTGCCCGCACAATCGCTGGCGTGTCTTTTGATGGCTCGGCCAACATCACGCTGACACCTGCGAACGTTGGCGCAAAACCAGCTAACGACAGCGCCGACAACACAGACATCATCACGACTGCCGGCACGATATCGCGCAAAGAAAAAGTCACCCGCTGCGGTATCGCTGCCAGCAGTAGTTTTCCGGTGGCCATTGCATCAAGTGGTTATGGCGCAGGCGACAGCATTGAGCTGTCCATTGCGGTGGCATCAGGCGCCGTTGTCACGCTCACCGCTACCCAATCAATGGGGGTGACTGGTGGCACCGCCGGCACCTCACACACCATTACAGGTCCAGTTCATATCAGCGTGGTTGCCGTATTTAACGGCACCACCTGGCAGCTATTTGTCAGTTAAGGGGAACAAGATGGAATTACCAGGATTGTTGGGCGGCGGGATTAAGTCTGTGCAAACGGGCTGGGTAGAAACCACCACACCCACAATGGTTGCAGCAGCTGATGCGGCCGTAGCACGCAGTGCAACGGGTGAGGACCAAGTGTATGTCGATGTCACTATCTCTGCGGTCGACACTGCAAAAAGTGTAGTAGGTGTAGTAGGCGCATTTGGCTATTACGTGAATTCGTTATCGAATGATACCGGCGGGTATAAAGCCAGGATCCAGGGCGTTGTTACTGGCGCTGCATCCGGTTCAGCAACTCATCAAATCACCGCCAGGCTACTAAACACAACAACGTTGCGGCTCTCCAGTGATCGCCCGATTATTGCGGATTCCAGCATTTTATCGAGAATTTTTGCATGTCGCTGGACAGTCGTGGAGGGCAAATAATGCTGAAATATGCCGTGTTAGACGCAACCTATAAGGTCATCGGCGTCAGTACATTATCCGGGCCTGTTGAACTGGAAAACCACATTCTGCTGTCACCAGAGTCGGAGATCCAGGCTGGTGATTTATATGACCGGGTGTCAGCCGAATTTAGTCGCCCTGAGCCTTTACCAGTGCAACCCATTCAATTCGATTTAGGCTGGTGCATTACAACATCAGCATTCCGGCAGCGTTTTACGTTTGCGGAGCGGGTCGATTTAAAGACTAAAGCCAATACAAACATTGCTTTGGCAGTGCTGATCGAAGACTTGTCAGACGCAACCTACGCAGATTTAACCCTCGCAGAATACGCCGAAGCCATGGGGTTGCTGGTGTACACCGGCGTGCTGACGGTCGAGCGCGTCGCAGCAATCATGACTACACCACCGGCCTGGCACGAACTGCCGCTGCACATTCAGAACCGCCTGCTCAACCAGGGCTATCAAATCGACGTTTAACGGGGTTTAAACCATGGAAAAAGTAACTTTGATTTTTGCACGCGGGCATTCCGTTCGCAGTTATGCCATCCGCTTGCGCTATCAGTCGCGCTGGTCCCATGTCGCCCTTGTCATTGGCGATATGGTGCACGAAGCGATGCATCCTGACGGTGTTGTCAAAACGCCGCTGCAGGAATTTAAAGACCGTTATGGCGCTGGCAACTGGGAAATCGCAACCGCATACGCTGAGCCTGGCTGGCAAACGCGGGCAAACTCATTGCTGGGTCTTCGCTACGATTTATGGGGCGCCGTTGGTATTGGGTTTGGTACCCGAAAACTCGATAACCCGGATGCGCTTTGGTGCAGTCACCATGTCGGCATCATCCTAGGTACTTTACGCCCGGAGCGTCTCAATCGCCTTGCACCTGAGCATTTGTGGATTGTGTCGCAGCCTGCAAATAATGAATTGGGAGTTGCGGCGTGAGCGCAAACAAAATAGCAGAAACATCTTCAAGCACCGGAACCGGCAATTTTACGCTGGCCGGTGCTTGGTCTGTGCCGTCCAGTTTTATTACAGGAAATCGCACATTTAATAGTTTTTATGGATTGAATCACCGGTTTCCATACATGATTCAGGACCAGTTAGGTAACTGGGAAAAGGGGCTGGGCTTTTTGTCTGCAGCTTCTACATTGGTGCGAGAAACTGTTATTGACAACAGCTTAAACACAACTGCACTGATTGACTTCCCTGCCGGTGACAAACTTGTAATGGTGCCGTCTGATGCTGGTGGGCTATGGCCTGAGACATTAGATAGCGGCGTACCTATGTTTTCTGCCACACAGTATGGATTCGCTTCATCAGCACGCGCGCTGGTTTTAAATAGGCTGTTGCTCAGCAGCTTTCTACTGGCGAGACCTATGTTAGTTACAGGTATGAAAATTGAAGTAACTACAGCTGTAGCCAGCTCATCAATAAAGCCATTAATCTACAAAGCAAAAAACCAAAGTGCTGTAGTAACAATGAATCTAATCTCTGTGGGTGAGGCTATTGATTCATCTACAACAGGTGAAAAAGTATCAACAGTAAATCCAGTTTATATTGCAGCAGGCCAGTATCAAATTGGCGTTGTTGGGACTGGGGGGCAAGCTGTTCGATGCAACAATGCGGGCAGCATGTATATAGGGTGGGATAATGGGTTTAATGCTGCTGTCAATGCTACTAGAGAGATAGATGCCATCGCCGGAAGTTATAACAACCCGCCATCCGTTATACAAAGCGGTGGAGGCCCTGTTGCCCAAGCGGTTCGAGTCGGATTGTTAGGGAGGCTTTTATGATTAATTACATTGAAAAAGGCTACTCTATGCACGAATGGCTGCGCAGCCAAGGCATTGACATTTCACAGTATGGCACTGTTTGGACTGCTAATGCGCCGGATGATGTCGTTAACGTTCTGATTGAGCAGTACAACCCTTGGCCTGCTGAAAAGGCTGCAAAGTTTGCAGAAATAGACGCTGATTTTGAGGCTGCTGTTTCCTCTTTAACGGCTGGCTGGCCGCAGCATGAAATCCAGACATGGAGCAAGCAGGAATCCGAGGCCAGAGCGCTCGCGGCCAACCCCTCTACGCCAACGCCGATGCTGTCAACTATCGCCGCAACGCGTGGATTGACAGTCGCAGAGCTTGCGCAGCGCGTTATCCGTGACGCTGACGCATTCACCAATGCCAGTGCGTACTATGTAGGACTCCGACATAAAGCGCGTCAGCGTGTGCAGGCTTTGCCTGATTCTGACGATATCAACCGACTGCCTGAGCTTTGGGCTATTAAGTTTGGTAGCTGATTATGTACGGTTTATTGCCAGTCGGAGCTCTTCCTTTTGCAACCACCAATATACAAGCGGGGCTTCCTTCATTCTATCCAATCGTAGTGTATGCGACTGCGTCGTTTGAATTGCAAGGCTGTAAAGTCGGCAATAGCACTGAGTCGGCCATTGCCGCTGCAGTGGCCGCCGTTCAGGGTTCTAAGATTGGCTCAATGCCACTCGGTCTTCCCATTGCAGCCAGTATCCTATTGTCGGCCAACAAAGTCGGGGCAGCCAGTGTCTCAATGCCGATTAACGCCGTTCTGGGCATCGCGGCCCATAAAGTCGGCGTGGCGCCACTATATATAGATGCTGTGGCAGATGTCAGTCTCTATGCGGGCAATATCTATATTGGCGAGGGGACGTTTACAGTTACTGCAACGGCGAACGTTGCACTGAAAGGCGAGAAAGTTGGCCAAAGCCAGGTGCAGTTTGTGGCGGCTGCAGCCTTGTTCTGCACAGCGACTAAACTGAGTGGTTCAGATTTATCTGCAAGCGCCAACGCTACTGCACAGCTTCAGGCCAGCAAAACCACTCAAAGCACAACACACCTTGCGGCTGCCGCTTCTACATCTGCCGATGGCTATAAAGTGGGTCTTGGCACAGTCACCGCATTAGCCTCAATCACCATATCACTATCTGGCAGCAATCCTGGCGAAACCCCTGCGCCAGTCACTTTGGTGTTTGTACGCAGCAGCAGCAGGCACACCCACAACATGCGGACATCAAGCCGCTACAACTACAACATCAAGACATCCAGCGGAGGTGCCCGTGTCTGAACTAATCCAGCTCCGCCAGGGCAGTGGCGGCGTAATCAATGTAGCGCATGACGTCGATGGCGTGCCAATTAGCGGCATTCAGGCTGCGAAGTATCAAATGTTCGGCCGGGATGACTCAACTGTGATGACCTTGTCCCTTGGCAACGGTATCAGTTGGAGCGGCGACGCTATTGTCATCACCATCACAGCAGCAATGGCTGACCAGTTGGATGGATTTTTTACCCACGAATGCGCAGCCATCGACACCGACGGCCGCGACCTCATTGTCCTTGATGGACCAATTCAGTTCAAACCAAGAAAAGTAAGGAATTAGCAATGTTAACGCCAGCAGCTAAAAATCAGGCAGCGAATGCCATCACAGTAGACACCATTTCACTGCACTCAGGCGCGCCTGGTGCAGACGGATTGGCCAACGAATTGCCAACCGCCGGAGCGATCTATTCGCGTAAGGCTATAGCCTTTGGATCGGCCGACGATGGCGTCCGTCAGCAATTAGCAGATGTATTGCAAGACGTGCCTCCGGGGTCAACAGTCTCACATTACGTTTTGTGGGAAGGGACAACAGCGAAGAAGGTTGGAGCATATCCTCAAACAGAGACATATACCGGACAAGGACAGCACAAGACAAAATCCGGCACGATAACTATCAACGGGTAACCCCAAATCTGAAAAGATGTTTCATGATGCGAAAAAAGGAATTTTCGCATTTATCGCAGATCCGACGTAAGATTTTTCGCGCGCGGCTTCAAAATCTTTCCAGAAATCGGTTTTGCTGCTGCTTTGGATCACGCTGCCATTAAATTGTTGCTGCTGATTATTGCCGCCAAGGCCGTTCTGGCCGTCCATATTTTGTTGGTTATTGTTCTGGTTATTGCGGTTGTTACCCTGGTTATTATTTTGCTGGTCCTGCGACACACCGCCAGAATTCACCGCAATCGACGACAGGCCATGCCGCTGCATCAGCAAATAATTGACCGGAATAGTTTCTGTGCGAAGACCTGCCGGATAAACCTGATAAATCAGCCCGGACTGGCGGATATCAAAACCGTACATCTGCTGCACCACAGCCATCACTTCCGGCAGCGTGACCTGTTTCAGCTGCAGGCTGACAGTGCCGCGTACGTCCGGATGCACCACGATACTAAAATCCGAGTCTGTCACCAAGGACGCAAAAAAATCCGCTGCCGGCACCGCCGCGGCTGCCAGATTAAAGCGTGGCAATACCGGGCTGTTTTGTAACGGCATGGCGCTGGCACTTAACACATCCGCGCTGACCGCCGCCGGAATTTGCAGCGGTTTGGGTTTGGCCGGCGCTTGTTGTGCTTTATTCAGTTCAGCCTGCGATCGCGCCAGCACATCAGATTCTGACGTGATGCTACAGCCCTGCAGCAGCACCAGCGCTGCGATCAGTGAAAAGGGTTTCGCCATAAAATCCGCTACTTTGTCATTGAAGGAAATAATTGCAGCGTCAGCTGACGTTGCCCCTGCGCTAAGATCACCCGACCCGCGCCGATAGAAATCACTTTATAACTGCCATGCATGGCGCCAACCCGACGCGGCTGCCCGTCTAAAATCGCCAGCCGCTCTTTGCCTTCCTGCCGGATCAGGCTTAATTTCGGGATCTGCTGAGCCTCTGCTTTGGCATCAGTGCCGGCGCTCAGCACTGCTTCCGGTGCGGTCGGATCCGCCGCCCACAGCGGCAGACTGAGCATACTGCTACAAAGCAGACTAAATCCGCAGATATTCAGCTTGTTCACTGATAGTCTCCAATTCCAGCCGCAATTCCGCCTGAGGGTGTTTTGATACTTTGTACTCTAACTGATGCCAGTGCAGCTGCCATGGCAAGCGTTCCAGCTGTTGCAGCAGTTGTTGTAACTGCGCGTACTGGCCGCTGAAAATGATTTCGGTTTTATGCAGATACAGCTGAGGAGCTACAGCTGCGGGCGCAGTATTGGTCTGCGCTGCAGGCGCCGGAGTCGAAGTTGGCGCTGAAGTGGGAGTAGCAGCGCCGATTTGCAGCACTTCGGGTTTCAGGCTGCGCAGCTGGGTTAGTTTCACGCCGGGGCTGCTTTTCAGCACATCCTGTAACAGCGGCAACATTTGCTCCGGGCTGACGTAACGGCCGGTCAGCTGTTTAATCTGACGGTTTAACTGTTCCCGCTGTTGCTGCCGTTCGCTGATTTGACTGCGAACTTGTTCGTTTGGATCGCTATTGAGCACCTGTAAGACGGCATCAACCTGCTGCTGCAGTTGCGCCATCTGGCCCAGCGTCATTTTTTGCTGTTGATTGCTGGTCTGCAGCGAGCGCCACAAAGGTTCCAGCACAGAGATAATACCGACCCACAGCAACATGGTCAGGGCTGCAAAGAAAATCAGTCGCCGTTCGCGCAGTTGCAGCTGCATATATTGTTCGCACAGTTGTTGCCACTGACTCATCGTAAGCTCTCCGCAGCTAAAGCAGTATCGCTGCTGCTGACCCGAAATTGCAGATAGTCCTGTGCTAACGGCTGAAAAGACACGGCAGAAAATTGCTGACCACTGAACTGCGGGCTTTGGCCCAACTGACGTAACCACTGCGGCACCAACGCGGCGTCGCGGGTGACGCCATCAAATTCAACGCCGGCTTTGCCAAGACGGAAGCTGCGCAGCCAAAACTGCGGTAAATCCTGGGTACTGAGTTGTTGCAGCACAGCGGCATATCGGGGTGGTTGCGCTTGTTGATCGGCAGTTAAATACTGCAACAGTTGTTGTTTTTGCCCGATCTCAACATTGAGCTGGTCCACCTGCTGCAGCAGCGACTGTTCTGGCTGCCGGTTATCCAGCGCTTGTTGTAAATTTGCTAACTCTTCCGACTTTTGTTGTACGGCAGTCTGGATTTTGTTGGTTTGCAGTTGTTGTTGCTGCAACTGATATTGCAAAGTCCCTGCTGTACCGGCAATCACCAGCAGCACCAGGCTGCAGCTGCGCAATAATGTTGGCAACGCAAAGCGCTGCGGCACCGGCTGTAACCCAGCCTGATACAGATTAATGCGTTGTTTCAAGTGATGTCTCCGCGCTCAGCAATAACTCCAAAGCGCCGGCCAGCGGCAACCAATAATCCGCCTGTTCCGCCAGGCTGCTGCCCGGCATATAAGCGGACACATCCAAAGCCCGCACCTGCGTAAAGCCATTTTGTCCGAAGTACTGCAGGATCGCCGGTAACTCCGGGCTCGGTAATAAAAACAGAATCTCTTTGACCGGCGCCTGCCGCATCTGCCCTTCGAAAAAGTCCAGTGAGCGTTGTACTTCGAGTAGCAGATTGTCGAGCAAGCCCAGGCTCAGGTCGCTATAACTCATTTGATCAATACGGTTAAAGCCACGCAGTTTGCGGCTGACATACAAAGTGCCGTTGCGCACAATCTGGATATTCAGCTCCTGACCTGGCTGATGGCTGAGTAACAGCACAGCCTGCGGCTGATCAGGTAATAAGTTACGGGCCAGCCACTCATCAGGCTGTATATTCAGCAGCTGCGCCGGGCTTTGTTGCAGCACGTTACACAAAGGCGCCAGCAGGCTGCGTGAACTGGCGACGACCTGAATTCTGGCCTGCAGCTGATTGACGGGCTCGGCCACGTCGCAGTAATCAACGATTAAATCATCTGTCGGGATGCTGACCAAATCACGGATTTGCCAGGGTAAGGCCTGACGCATTTCGGCTTCAGCTAATGGCGGTTTATCCAGCTGCACCAGCTGATAACTGTCGGCACTGAGCACCAGACACAGCGCGGTATTTTTCGGCAATTCACGAGCCAGCTGACTGCAGGCACTGACGCGTTGCTGACTATCTACCAGACGCACAGTTTCGGTTTTTAATACCACCTGATCCGAGCTACGGACCAGCACCAGTTTCAGCTGGTCCGCTTGCAGATAAATCGCGGCGATCTGCGCAGCCTGACGTGGGCGGCTGGTTGAACTGCGGAACTTGTGCGCAAATTTCTGTATCATGCAAACACTCTGACACCTTATTGATCTGGTTTTGCCGGGTCTGGCTGCACTTGTGAATTCACCGTTTTATCGTCAACACTGGCAACGGATTTCTCTGCCACTGCTGGAGCAATCCCAGACCGAGCTGTGGGTCTGCCACCTGCACTGCCTGGTCCCTGCGATCGCGGGTAATAAATGGTTAAAACTAAAGTACCATATCCAGCATATACAACAATATGAAAAAACGGGAATTCTGACCTTCGGCGGCGCTTTCTCCAACCACCTGGCGGCTGTGGCGGCAGCAGGAAAAGCCTTTGGCTTTCAAACGCATGCGATAGTACGACACGAAAGCGTCGTCACCAATCCGACTTTAGCCGCGTGTCAGGCGCATGGCATGCAACTCAGCTTTGTTGACCGGCAAATGTACCGGCAGCGCCACCAGGCTGAATATCTGGCGTCATTACAACAACAATTCCCGAACTGGCTGATAGTGCCGGAAGGCGGCACCAGCGCTTTGGGGCTGCAAGGCGTCGCTGAATTGCAGTTAAGTCAGACGCCGGATGGCCCTGCCGGGCTGATTTGTTGCGCCACCGGCAGTGGCGGTACTGTCGCTGGTCTCGCCTTAGGTCATCCGCACTTACCGGTACTTGGTATCAGTGTGGTGCAGGACCCAGGCCTTGCGGCTCAGATCCGCGCGTTGGTGCCTCTGCAACAAAACTGGCAACTACAGCCAGATTGCAGCGGTTTACGCTATGGCCGCTTTGACCAGGCGACGCTGGAACTTTGTCTGGAAATGAGCCAGCAGAATGTGCCATTAGAGCCGGTTTATAGCGGCAAAGCTTTCCGCACGCTATTGCAACAGCTGGAGCAACAGCAGATAGCGCCGGATCAGCGCATCGTATTTTTTCATACCGGCGGGTTACAGGGATTGGACGGTTTATTGCAGCAACAGCGCATTTCATCAGCACAATATCAACAGCTGAAGTCAGCTGAGCTGCGCCTGTGGCATCAGTTCGGCAAGCGGCTGACTGAAGAAATAACCCTGAGCCCCACTGACTCCTAGCTTTTGCAGGCAAAGCCATTCTGCCTGACTCTCGACACCGGTCGCTATCACCTTCACCCCTTTGCTCTGATGGCTGGCGACTAAACCGCGAATAAATAGCTGCTGTTCCAGCTGGTTTTCAATATGCCGGACCACAGAGGCATGCAGTTTCACCGCATCAATCGGCAGTTCAGTTAAATACTGACAAGGGCTGATATTCAAACCTACATGGTCAATGATCAGACTAAAACCTTGTTGCTGCAGCTTGATCAGCTTGGGTTTGAGCTTTTTATATTGTTTTATCAGATGATATTCATCCACTTCCAGCGCCAGCTGTGCTGCCTGCAACTGGCCGTTCTGCAGGCTTTGCTGCAACCAATGCATAAAATCCTGATTTAACAATGATTCAACCGTCAGGTTCACACTACAGCGCAGACCATTTTTCTGTTCCAGCTGGCACAATCGCGCCGCTTTGGTCAGCACATATTGATCAAGCTGTGCCGTTAAACCACAGTTCACCGCCATCGGCAAAAATACCGCAGCAGCCAGCTTGTCGCCATCACTGGTCTGCAAGCGGACTAACACTTCATGTTGAATAATATCGTGTTGTTGCCAGGAAAAAACTGGTTGAAAGCTCAGCAAAAACCGTTGCTCTTTCAGCGAATTAGCCAGTTCTGTCCGCCACCAGACCGAACCTTTGATTTTTGGTTTATGTTCAGGATAAAAACCAAAAGCGGCATTCGGCCCCTGCAACTGCGCTGTTTTCAACGCCATATCAGCCTCAGACATCACCTGATAGGCAGTTTGGCCTTGCTGATAGATGACGTATCCCAGATGGACTAAATCAAAATCTTCATATCCGGCAAAAAAGCTGGCCCGACTTAACACCATGGCTAACCGATCACCAAGCTGTTCAGCATCTTTTTGTTCCATCCCCGGAATTAACAGTGCGAGATCAGCGTCAGCCACCCGGGCTAACACTGAGAGTGGTAAGTGATTGACCAGCTGTTGAACCAAATCAGCAGAACCGGCAAGCCGTTGCACAGCATCATTAGGACCAACACTGAGCTCCGGATGGCTCAGTTGGATCAGAAATAACGCGCCGGATTGTGCTTCAGCCGGATCTAACAGGTAGTGCTGGAGTTTGCTTTCAAAATAAATGCGATTGCCGATGGCCAATTCATGATCAACCAAGCCCTGCACCCGCACCAACTGACGAATTTCCTGCTCGCGCCGCACCTGATGCAGCAGACTCTGGCGCAGCAAAGTTAACCGATCCGGTAAGCTGGTCTCACGACTGACCGGCAGATAAGCATCCTGCAGTAAATCATCTACTCTGGTCGTCAGTTCAGTCATCATCTGCTGCTGGTTGTGAAGCTGAGAGACTTGTTGATGCAGTGCATAAAACAGCACAACACAGATCAGATTTAACAGCAGCGCCGTGGGCACTGCCACAGAAAGCAGTGTGGTCCATGCAATAGGCAGTACCTGATCCACCAGCGCCAGCATAGCAACCAAACCGGCATTAGCCAGCAGCAAGAGTATGCTCACAGCATAAGCAAATGAATAACGCGACAACCAGCCTTTTAGCAATTCCATCACGATAAGACTCTCCAGATCAGACTTTTGAGTGTTAACGGCGAAGTTGGGTTTGTCGAGGAGCTGGGAGGAATTTAACTTTTTGGGTTGAATGATGAGGTGTCTACGGATTCGGGCGTGTTCAATCGCCATGTGACAGCCAGACGAACCAAACTGTTGGCTTTGGAGATTATAAGGCTTCAACACCGCGGCTTCGTGGGAGTCTGCACCCTCGCAGAGCTTCGGGTGTGCTCATCAGCTGTGTGACAGCCAGAAGAGCCAAACTGTTTGTTGCACTGTAATTCAACACCGCGGCTTCGTGGGAGTCTGCACCCTCGCGGAGCTTCGGGCGTGTTCAGCCGGAAGAACGCAACATTGGTTGCGTTCTTAATTCCCGGCTTCACTGTACTACTCTACGCGAAGTAAAACCGTCAGGGCATAAATACAAAAACCCCGCTCTGTGAGCGGGGTTTTGTGTATTGGGAGCCTGGCGGTGTACTACTCTCGCATGGCAACTGCCACACTACCATCGTCGCAGCTGCGTTTCACTTCTGAGTTCGGAATGGATTCAGGTGGTTCCACAGCGCTATTGCC
>SSFI01000135.1 GCA_008015325.1 Rheinheimera sp. | reverse complement strand
GTTTAAACGCCAGACCCAGCACAGTGGCAACCGGTGCCAGCGTGATGTATCGTTTGTCCCAGTTTAACCGGATACCGATGACTTCTTTGCCTTCAAACTGGCCTTTACACACCACGCCAGTGTCCGGAATACCACCGGCATCGGAACCCGCTTCCGGGCCCGTTAACGCAAAACATGGCACTTCTTTACCAGCAGCTAGGCCTGGCAACCAGCGGTCTTTTTGCTCCTGCGTGCCATAGTGCATCAACAGTTCGCCCGGGCCTAATGAGTTAGGCACCATCACGGTCACTGCCGCCGTTAAGCTGCGGGTGGCAATGCGTGAGACAATAGTCGAGTTAGCAATGGCAGAGAACTCGCGTCCGCCATAGGCTTTAGGAATAATCATCGCGAAGAAGCCGTTGGCTTTGATGTAGTTCCACACCTCAGCCGGTAAATCGCGTTGTTCCTGCACAATTTTGTAGTCGTCGAGCATTTTCAGCAGCGTTTCGACTTCATTGTCCATAAAGGCCTGTTCTTCGGCACTTAATTGCGGTTTTGGAATTTGATGTAACTTCTGCCAGTCTGGCTTGCCTTTAAACAGCTCACCATCCCACCAGACGTCGCCAGCTTCCATCGCTTCGCGCTCAGTGTCTGACAGCGGCGGCAGGATTTTTTTGAAAATAGCGAATATTGGCTTAGTGATCAGGTTGCGCCGGATATCGGTCACACCCAACACCACAGCCAGGGCAACAATCAGCACAAATAAAATCAGCATAAAGTGTTCCTCAGATCTGCAGGGTTAAACAGTAAATTATTATTAAAGTCTTCTAAAATCAGGCCGCTGACGGCGCCGCAATGCCGGCCGCCAGATACGGGATTAAGCGCTTAATCACACCATCTATTTCTACGGTTTCATTAAAATCGGCCGCAGCGATGTCTTTTAATGCCACATTAGACGCCATAGTAAACACGATGGTGCCAAGCGAAAAATGCAGCCGCCAGAAAATTTCACTGGGCGGCAATGCCGGGCAGCTTTGTTGCACCAGCAAGACAAATTTATCCAGAGTACGGCCGTAGTGGTGATTGAAAAACCAGCGCAAGTGCCCTTGCACATCGGTATAACCTCGGCCCAGCAATTGCAAAAAGGTGCTGGTGCCTTGCGGTTGTACTGCACTCAGTTCGAGCAAGGGTTCAACAAACACCGACAGCACTGTGGTCAGTTGATTTGGTTGTTGCGCCGCCAATAAACGGGTGAACTCCTGATCCAGTCGCGGCATTAATATCGCCAGATAACGCTGCAGTACCGCCTGGATTAATTCTTTTTTCGAACCAAAATGATAATTGACCGATGCCAGATTCACTTCGGCCAGACTGGTGATCTGGCGCAGCGAAGTAGCGCTAAAGCCAGTCTCGGCAAATAGCTGCTCTGCCGCTTCCAGGATCTTTAGTTGTGTGCTTTGTTTATTGCTCATAGGCTGCGTTGATATCCGGCGATAACCAGAAACTGGTCATATCAGTAGCGAATTTAAACATACGTTTGAAATGTACGTTTGAAAACAATTGAAGTCAAGCAGCAAACCGGAAATTCCGCCGGACAGCGCACTGCATCGCCAGCCCGCCACAAAGCGGCGCATCAGCACAGAGACCGCGGCGTCCCCGCCAAAGCTGCGTCAGATGTCAGATTTTTCAGCTGCGTCCTTGTTATTTGACAAATCCGGCTTAGACTCAGCTAATACCGCCAGTTATGGAAAACTAAGCGATAATTCAACAAGTTAGATTCATTTTTGAAACAAGGTTACGCCCGGTTTTTCATTCGTTAGTGCATTGAATGAACGGCGTCTTTGGCAGAGCGAAGCTATGGAGTTTTCCAATGAACAAGTACGCGATTAAAACCATCTTTATCGGTTTTATGTTTATTTCGTTGTCGATGATTACACTCGTCACGGCGTGGATTAATACCAGTCAGTTTTCCAGTCTGTATTACAGTCAGACCGAAAAAGAATACCTGCCTAACAGTGTCGGTCGCATCAGTGAACAAATCAGAGGCGAAATTATGCGCCCTATCCTGTTATCTGAGGCTTTAGCCGGCAATACCTTATTGCATGACTGGATACGCAATGGAGAAACTGCTGCCGGCAATCATGCCCAGGTCATGAATTATTTTAAGCAGTTACAACAAACGACCGGCGCATCGATGATTTTCTGGGTCTCGGACCTCAGTAAAAATTATTACACTCAGGACGGTCTGTTTAAAACAGTGTCAGCCAACGAACCACGTGACAGCTGGTTCTTTAAGTTTCTGCACGGCAGTGCTAACCGGGAGTTAGCGATAGATGCTGATGAAACAACCGGGAAGTTAACATTATTTGTTAATACTTCCGTCAATATTGACGGTAAAAGATCCGGTGTCGCAGGTCTTGGTTATGACATTTCGAAAATTTCCGAATTGGTCAGCAGTTTTAAACTGGGCGAACAGGGTTCACTGTTTCTGGTCAATGCCACGGGCTTGATCGTTGCGCACAAAGACAGCAACCTGATTGGCAAAAATATTAAAGACGCCGGCGATTTCAGTGCTTTTGCCAGCCTGATAGCACAAAGCTCCGCTGGCTTTCGCTTCGGTCACCAGGAACTGAGCGGTACTGCCATCTATTATGGTATTCAGGACATCCGCGACACGGGCCTGACTGCCGTCGCACTGATGCCAGAGGAGCAGATCACCGGTGCTATCGATGAAGTCACTGCAATTGCCGTGGGTGTCAGCGTGGTCATCGCCGCAATTTTCATCGCGCTGACCATCATATTTGGCAATGCGCTGAGCCAAAGCATACGTCGGGTTGGTGATGATTTACTGGCGATGTCCGGCGACGGCGGCGACCTGACCAAACGCCTCGATGACAGTGCAAATAATGAGCTGGGCCATCTGGCCAAAGGTTTTAACGCTATTATCGCCAAAGTAGGCCAGCTCGTTGCTGAGATTAAAGCTACCGAAACCGCGATTAAACTGGATATCGAACAGCTGGCGGCACTGGTACACAATACCTTCAGTGCCACCGAAGCGCAGCGCGCCCAGACCGATCAGGTCGCCACCGCCATTACTGAAATGGGACAAACCATTGTTGAAGTGTCTGGTATTGCCCACCGCACCGCAGCAGATACTGAAACGGCGGTTCAGGAAACTGTCTCAACCAGTGATTACATGGTCAAAACCGCTGAAACGATGACTGAGCTGAACAAGGTGATGCTGATGGTCGACAGTACTATTAATGATTTTGCCCGGCAGGCATCGGCGATAAACTCGGTGGTCGAGGTTATCAACGCGATCTCAGAACAGACCAACTTACTGGCATTAAATGCGGCGATTGAAGCGGCCCGGGCCGGCGAGCAAGGCCGTGGTTTTGCCGTAGTGGCTGATGAAGTGCGTAATCTCGCCAAACGGACGCAGGATTCAACTTTACAAATTCGCGACCAAATCAGTCAGTTACAGCAGACCTCTAACCACTCGTTGCAAGCGATTAAAGCGGGCATGCAAAGCAGCGAGCTGGTCACCGGACATACCCAGCTGTCAGTGCAGTCCCTGCAGCAAATTCAGCATAAGTTTGCCGAAATCAGTGGCGGTAACCATCAGGTGGCAGCCGCAACCGAAGAACAAGGCACAGTCGTCGAACACATCAACGAATCTGCCCACCTGATTGCCGGCAGCGCCGCCGATATCCACCACAACGCCCAGCAGCAAATTATTGCAATTGACAGTCTGACCCAAAGGGCTGAACAACTGCGGATGCTGGTCAATCAATTTAAAGTGTAAGGAGTCGCAGATGAAACTCACTAAACTGGCTATTGCCGGTGTCATGTTAGCCTTGAGTACAGCAAGCTGTGCCGACATTCTCTGGCAAGATCTGAGTCTCAGTTATCTAAACGGCTCCAACTATCGTGTCGGCGATGCCGACAGGCAGGTTTATACCCTGGAGCACGTCGCGGGTACCAGCTGGGGCGACAGCTTTATGTTTCTGGATCATTTGCGCAGCGACAATGGCGCGCGGGAAAATTATGCTGAATGGGCGCCGCGTTTTAGCCTGACTAAATTGTCCGGCACCAACAGTAATTTTGGCATTGTCAAAGATGTCCTGATTGCCACACAGATCGAAATGTCGAATTTGCAAACCAACTATTTGTATGGCGTTGGTTTTGACCTCGCATTGCCGGCATTTAAGTACACCCAGCTGAACTTGTACCGGCGGCAAAATGAAAACGCCGACGACAGCTGGCAGGCCACGCTGGTTTGGGGGGTGCCTTTTACCATTGGCCGACACGAATTTTTATACGACGGCTTTCTTGATTGGGCCAGCGCCAGTGCGGATAAGTCCGCCAATATGAACTTCACTTCGCAGCTGAAATGGGCACTGCATCCGTTACTTGGCATCAAAAGTAAGCTGTATCTGGGCGTAGAATACGCTTACTGGCTGAATAAGTTTGGCATCAAAGACTGCCTTGGCTTTCGCACAAACGAGTCGAACCTGAATCTGCTGGTAAAATGGCATTTTTAATGCGAAGCCTCGCCATGCAGACAGAGTAAAGTTATCTGGTGTTAAGCCTGCAGAAAGCGCCGCAATTGCGGCGTTTTTTTAAATAACGCTCACTTTCATTTTATTCCGTTCGTCACTACAAAGGACTCCGATACGGATTTCGGGCACTGTGCTTATTAAATAAACTGGACATTAAAAAGCTGCTGGTGAGCAACCCCACATTTGGTTTAAAATATGGCCCCATTTTTGCCAAGGTATAATTAAACATGTCGCAACCCAAAGTTGGTTTTGTCAGTCTGGGCTGTCCCAAGAACCTGGTTGATTCTGAGCGCATCCTGACGCAGCTCAAAATCGAAGGCTACAACATAGTCCCGAGCTACGACGACGCCGAACTGGTGATTGTCAATACCTGTGGTTTTATCGACAGTGCCGTGCAGGAATCGCTGGATACTATCGGTGAAGCGCTGGCAGAAAATGGTAAAGTCATTGTGACCGGCTGCCTCGGCGCCCGTGAAGATGAAATTCGTGAAGTACACCCAAATGTGCTGGGCATTACTGGCCCGCATGCTTATGAAAACGTGCTGGAACAAGTACACCAGTTCGTGCCAAAACCTAAATACGACCCGTTTTTACAGCTGGTGCCGGATACCGGCGTCAAGCTGACCCCCAAACATTACGCCTACTTAAAAATCTCTGAAGGCTGTAACCACCGCTGTACCTTCTGCATTATCCCTTCAATGCGCGGTGATTTGGTCAGCCGCCCGATCGGCGAAGTGCTGGACGAAGCACAGCGGCTGAAAAATGCCGGCGTCAAAGAGCTGCTGGTGATTTCTCAGGACACCAGCGCTTATGGCGTGGATGTTAAACACCGCACCGGCTTTTGGAATGGTGCGCCGGTGAAAACTTCGATGCAGTCGCTGTGCGAAGCATTATCCGACATGGGAATTTGGGTACGTTTGCATTATGTCTACCCTTACCCGCATGTCGACGATGTGATCCCGCTGATGGCTGAAGGGAAATTACTGCCTTATCTGGACATTCCATTCCAGCACGCCAGCCCGCGTATTCTGAAACTGATGAAAAGACCGGGTCAGGCCGAGCGCACCCTGGAGCGGATTAAAAAGTGGCGGCAGATCTGTCCTGAGCTGACCATCCGCTCTACTTTTATCGTCGGTTTCCCGGGCGAAACAGAAGAAGAATTCCAGGAGCTGCTGAACTTCCTCGAAGAAGCACAACTCGATCGCGTCGGCTGCTTTAAATACAGCCCGGTAGAAGGCGCCAAAGCCAACGAACTGCCGGATCCGGTACCGGAAGAAGTCAAAGAAGAACGTTACCACCGCTTTATGGCGACCCAGCAAAAAATCAGTGCTGCCCGCCTGCAAGCAAAAATCGGCCGCACTATTGACGTGCTCATCGACGAAGTGGACGACGAAGGCGCCATTGGCCGCAGTTTTGCCGATGCGCCGGAAATTGACGGCGCCGTCTACTTAAACGGTGAAACCAGCTTAAAACCAGGTGATGTGGTGAAAGCTGTGGTCGAAGAAGCCGACGAATACGACCTGTGGGCCAGCCGCGTGCAGTAACCAAGGTTCGCATTCTTCAGCTGCCAACAAAAAACCGCCGGAAGGCGGTTTTTTTGTGATGCCACGGCGCAGCATCCTTAACAGCATGAACGTTTAACGACGGGCACGAAATGGTTGCTCAGCCCAAGGCTGTTGTTCTAACGCTTCTAACAATTCATTGATTTCATCGGCGTCCAGTGCCACTTTGCGAAAATGCGAAATTAACGCGTCCCGGTTATAGCCTTGCGCCTGATACCGCTGCGCAGTTTCCAAATGGATTTTCTTGACGAACTCTGAGGTCATAGGTCCGACTCCTGTTGGCTGTAGGGATATCAAATCCTGCCTAAGCCTTGTTCATTTTTCAAGCATAAATCTGGAGAAGTTGCTAAGCCGCTGGATCTTAACAGGATCTATTTTTTGCAGGCCTGAAACAGCTCAAAACCCAAAGGCCCAGCCTGATACTCAGGTAAATCGCGGGCTTGCCACAGCGGACAATCCAGCGCCGCTTGTACCAGTAATTTGTTGTACGGATGTGCTTTGGGATCCAGTAAAAACTGCTGTGGATCAAACCACGCCGCAGCCGCTATTTCTGTATAGTCCGGCGCAACATCTGTTTGCGCGCTGACAAGTCGCGCGACGATATACAGATTAGAAGCTCCAAACTGCCCCTGATGGTGATGGCGCATGGCAAACCAGCCCTGAAACGTCGCAGTCACCCCGGTCTCTTCCAGCACTTCCCGCTCCAGCGCAGCAACAAAATGCTCTCTGGTTTCGACCATGCCGCCCGGCAATTTAAAATAACCAGGCTTTTTCCCCGGCAGCGGAATTTCCTGCACCAGTAAAATCTGCCCCAGGGCATTAAACACTGCAGCGCCGACCCCAATGCTATGCGTCGCCGCCAGCGGTAAATAAGCATCAGCTTGCAGTCGTTTCACCAGCGTCAGGGTTTTGTCCTGCACATGATGATAGTGAAATCCGGCCGCCAGCGCCGGGGCGATAAAAGCAGTTTCGGGTTCATTTAACGTCAGCCAGCACAGCTTAAAATGCCCAAGCGCAGGCAGCTCTGTTTGCAACCAATGGCTGAACAGCTGCACGCTGACGCCGGCCTGATGTAACTGGCCGGCATTTAACACAACAGCACCATAAGGATTTTCAGCCAACAGTGCTGTGATCACCGGAACAATACCTTCTCGCGCTGGAACCAGTGCACGCAAACTGCGATCAGCACACCTGCCAGTACCACAGTCGACGCAATCACCAAGCTCAGAATGCCCATATCGATGGTGCCTTTTACCAACTCTTTGATACAAAGCGAGATATTAGTCATCGGGATCAGCGCGGTTTTCCAGGTCAGCTCCACGCCAGGTAACAGCGCCAGTGCCAGCGGCACAAACACCAGAATACTCATAGGGCCAATATAATTCTGCGCTTCTTTAAAACTGCGGGCGTAAATCGACAGTGACAACAACACGCTGGCGAAAATCATCGTCAGCGGAATGAGCATCGCCAGAATCAGCAGTAAATCGGTTAAACCCAACGCCGCCATCGCTTTGGCAATCACATCGACACCGGCCAATGAACCAATCAGATAACCCCAGCCGCCAAAACTCAACACAGTAATAAGCGCCGTGGCAAGGCCAGTGGTCAGCACTGTCATAAACTTCCCAAGCACTAAGTTGGTCCGGCTGATCGGACAAATTAATAAGGTTTCTAAAGTGCCGCGTTCTTTTTCACCGGCGCCAATATCAATCGCCGGGTAAGAACAGCCCATAAAACACAGCGGCACCAGTAAATAAGCTATCCAGCCACCGAGTTTTTCGCCGAGATCCTCGCGATTTTCCGCACTGGAGATTTTATTGATCTTGACCGGTTCCAGCACTGCGTCGACCTGACTGCCGGTGATGCCAACCGCTTCCAGCCGCGCCAGCTGTAACTGCCGGCTGTAGTCTTTCACCAGTTCTTTCAGATAATTGCCCACTAAATCCAGCACTGGCGCCGTGTTGTAAATCACAGTCCACTGGCTTTGCGCCAGTGTCGGCTGGCTGGCATCAAAATCGGCCGGGATCACCACTGCGAGGTCAAACTTACCTTCACGCACGGCCTGGCGCAGTGCTTCAGGCTCTGTCAGCTCTGTGCTCACCTGCTTAAAATTCTTGTGGTAAAACAGCTTCTCAGCAAAAGCCGGCGCCCGCTCGGCATGAATAATCACATAACGATGTTCCTCAGCTTGTTTACTGGCAGTGACATTGGCCGCCACCAGCGCAATCAGACCAAAAATCACCGGGAAAATGAGGATTGGCAGCAAAATCACAAACATCAGCGTTTTGCGGTCGCGGCTCAGTTCCAGCAGCTCTTTTACATAGACTTGCCACATGACTTTGCCTCCCCTTTAATCACCGTCATAAATGCTTCGCGTAAATCGCCATTGCTGCTGAGACTTGAAAAAGCACTCAGACTGTCATCAAAGGCGCTGATGCCCTGATTAATCACCACCACCCGATCACACAGACTGCTGACTTCATCAAGGTGATGGGTGGAAAAAATCACCGGCGTGCCGGCGGCTTTTAAGCCGCGGATAAAATCCAGCACCGTTTGTGTGGTCATGATATCAAGCCCGGTGGTGGGTTCATCCAGCACCACCAGCGCTGGGGAATGCACCACAGCGCGGGCGATAGCGGTTTTTTGTTTCATGCCGGAAGACATCAGCTCGGCGCGGCGACTGGCAAAACTATGCATATCCAGCATGGTAAATAGCTCATCGATACGCTGGCGCAACGCCAGTTCGCTCATGCCATGTAAACGGGCGAAATAAGCCACATTCTCAAATGCGGTTAAGCGACCATATAAGCCTGTACTGCTGGATAAAAAGCCGATTTTGCGCCGGGCCAGCAC